>CAYMCH010000053.1:0-7384 GCA_964389035.1 uncultured Candidatus Saccharibacteria bacterium
ATTCAGCAGTCTTAAGTATACCCTCTTCTAAGTCAACTTGTGCTTTGAACCCTAAAATTTGAAGTGTTTTTTCTACACTTGGTATTCTAATTGCAATGTCAGCAGATAGAGGGTGCTCATGCACAATTTTTGAATCAGACTTAAGCACTCGACAAATTGTGTGAGCGAGCCCCAATATAGTTATTACAGCTCTAGAGTTTCCAATATTGAAACTTTGACCAATTGCATTAGGATCTTCAATACATCGTACTAGACAGTCAACAAAATCATCTACATAGCACCAAGCTCTTATTTGATTACCATCTCCATCAATTTTGATTGTTTCGTTTTTTAAAGCACGTTTAATAAAAATTTGCATTGCACCTTCACCTGTTTGACCTGGTCCATAAACATTGAATGGCCTAATTGTTACAATAGGAAGTTTGTATTGGCGATAATAAGCATGTGCCAAATGTTCACCTGCTAATTTTGCAACAGCGTATGTCCATCGAGCTTCTCCTGCTGACCCTGCAACAGTAGAGTCATTTTCAGTGGATCTAAACGCCATTGAACCAAATACTTCAGATGTTGAAAAATCAATAAAACGATTAGTTATACCATTAATTCTGGCAGCTTCTAATGTGTTTGCTGTTCCAATCATATTTACCTGCATTGTTAATACTGGATTAATAATAACAGTATCAATTCCAGCAATTCCTGCTGCATGTATGACAATATCAACACCTTTCATAGATTCTACAAGCAAGGTTGCGTTTAACACATCACCTTTTATAATTTTCAAGTTTGGATGGTTAACAAAAGCACTCTTAGTGAGTGTATCTCTGTGAAAATTATCATAAACAATTATTATATTATCATTTATATAGTTTTTTATAAGAGTGTTTGCGATAAAACCAGCACCACCTGTAATAAAAATTGTTTTGCCTTTTAACATAATTCTAAAATTTATTGATTATTCTTGATATTCTTTTTATTTGGGATTCACTTAATCTTTCGTATAAAGGTATGGCTAATCCACATTCGTATGAACGTAAAGCAAATGGGTATTCTTTTTCTGCATCAAATTTATATTTTTCTGCATAGTATTTCATTGAAGGTATGCATTGTGCACCATAATTAGAAAGAATCCCTTCGTTTTTTAAAAAGGATGATAAATTGTCTCTACTTTTTTTACTATCTAAAATAATGTGAAATGTTTGCCATGTATGATTTGCTTTATCAGGGATTTGTGGTAATATAATTTTTGAATTATTTATCTCACACAAATAAATTGAAGCCAATTTTTCTTTATATGCTAATGTTTTATTAAGTCTAGAAAGTTGACTGTTAACAAGAGCAGCTTGAAAATCTGTCATTCTATAGTTAAATCCTGCTTGAACAAATTCTAAAGTCAAAGAATCAAGTCCAATTCCATGATTACGTAATATCTTAATCTTTTTGTCTAATTCTTGATTATTTGATACCAATAAGCCTCCTTCTCCAGAACTTATAGCTTTGCGTGGGTGTAAAGAAAATGAGCCAAAATCTCCAAATGTTCCTGCAAATTTATTTTCGTAGGTTGCACCAAGCGCACATGCTGCATCTTCAATTACATAAATATTATGTTTTAAAGCAATTTCCATTATTTTTGGCATGTTAGAGCATAACCCAAATTCGTGAACTGGTATTATTGCTTTTGTTTTTGGTGAAATTGCTTTTTCAATTTTTTCCTCGTCGATATTAAAGTACAAAGGATTAATGTCAATGAATACACTTTTTGCTCCAACAATTTCAACTACGTTTGCTGTTGCTACATATGAGAATGCTGGAACAATCACCTCATCACCAGGTCCAATTCCTAACGCAATTAATGCTAAGTGAAGGCTAGCAGTTCCGTTTGAAACAGCACTACAATTTGAAGAATAAAGAAATTTGGCAATATTGGATTCCAAATTAAGAACTTCCTTACCTTGAACAAGCATACCTGATTTTAAAACCCTTTTTACAGCATTTATGTCTTCAGTTCTAATATCTGGCCTAGCAAGTGGAATGATTTTGTTCATTTTTTATTTGATAATATTTTTAAATTTATGTAATACACAAAGTTGGAGAGATCTATAATTTGAAAATTTTATCACTATTAATTTTTATCATATTCCTCAAATCAACAATAAGTTTACTCGACTTAATAATTTCGTTAACATCTATATTACTGTGATTTGTTGTCAAAACTACTAGATCGGTGTTCGTAAGAAGTTCCTTATTGAAACTTTCTGAAAATAAGTGATATCCTTTATTTGTAATGATTTCATTAATATATGGATCGTAGAATTTTACATTACCCCCTTTTTTCATTACAACATCAATAATTTCTAATGCTGGTGATTCACGATAATCATTAATGTCTGGTTTATAAGCTACACCTATGAAAAGTATATTACTTCCATTTACAGACTTTTTTTGTGAGTTTAATGCGGAAGCAATTTTTATGTACATATAATGAGGCATACGCATATTTATGTGACCTGCCGCATGTATCATACTCAACTCGAAATCAAATTTTTTTGCTATGTGTTCTAAATAAAATGGATCTAATGGGATACAATGGCCCCCAATGCCTGGGCCCGGATAAAAAGCTTGAAATCCAAATGGTTTTGTTTTTGCAGCCTCAATCACTTCCCAAATATTTATGTTCATCTTTCCAGATAATAAAGCTAATTCATTAATCAAACTTATGTTAACAAGTCTATATGAGTTCTCAAGAATCTTTACCATTTCTGCTACTCTTGGTGAACTAACTTTGTATACACTTTTAATCGCTTTAGAATATATAGCTTCGCCAATTTCAACACCGTCAGATGTAATTGCTCCTAAAACTTTTGGCGTATTCTTTGTGTTATAAAGTTGGTTGCCTGGGTCTACTCTTTCTGGCGAAAACGCTAACCAAAAATCTATATTATGCTTAAATCCGCTTGTTTGTTCAATAATTGGGAGCATAAAATCTTCCGTTGTAGTAGGGTAAGTCGTACTTTCTAAACTAATGAAAGTCCCTTTTTTCATATTTCTTCCAATGTCTAAGCATGCATTTTCGATATAACTCATATCCGGTTTTCGGAACTTATCAAGTGGAGTAGGTACACAAATAAGAATTGCATCGCATTCATTTATTCTTTGAAAGTCATTTGTTGCAGAGAGTATCTTATTCTTAACCGCATTTCTTAATAAAGTATCATCAACATCATTAATGTAGTTTTGGCCATTATTAATTTTTGTGATTTTTTCTATAGACTTCTCAAAACCAATTACTTTGATTCCAACTTCTGAGAATGCAACTGATAATGGGAGTCCTACATAACCTAATCCAATAATTCCAATAACAATGTCATTGGACTCTATTTTTTGAATTAATATTTTTTTCATTTTTTTATAAATTCGAATTATTCATTTAAAAAACTTTATTTATTAATTCCACAAAAGTCGAGTTCAATTTTAGTGCTAATTTTTGGAATTAACTTAAATTCAGAGTGATTAACAAGCCAAGCAATGATATCTGCTTTCTTGTATGCTTCAAACGGATCAGAAATATTGAAGGTTTTTTGATTTTTTAAATTTGGTTCGACAATTAACACTTCAGTGTTTACTTCATTTATAATTCGATTTGTAATGTATTTTGCTGGGGATTCTCTCAAATCGTCAATATTTGGTTTAAAAGCAAGTCCCATACATGCAACAATTGGTTTTCTACAATGGGTTTCTTCGAAACTTGTACATGAATTAATAATTTGGCTCACACACCAATCTGCTTTATAGTCGTTTGTTTCACGTGCCCTTTTAATTAGTAAAGCCTGTTCAGGATAGTCACTTACGATAAACCATGGATCAACTGCAATACAATGTCCTCCGACTCCACTACCAGGTTGGAGAATATTCACTCTTGGATGTTTATTTGCGAGTTCAATAAGTTCCCATACATTTATCCCAGCTTTTTCGCAAATTATTGATAATTCGTTAGCAAACGCTATCTGGACGTCTCTTGAACTATTTTCGGTAAGCTTACACATTTCCGCTGTACGAGAGTTTGTTATATGTAGATGACCTTTTACAAAATGTTGATAGAATTCTATCGCCTTTTTTGATGATGTAAGATTAATTCCTCCGATAATTCTATCGTTGTGCTCTAATTCATATATTACATTTCCAGGTAAGACTCTTTCAGGACAGTATGCTATGTAAAGACAATTTTCAAGTTCTGGTCTGGTTTCGTAAATCAGATTTGCCATCTTTTCAGTAGTCATTACTGGTGAAGTACTTTCAATAATAAAAAGATTACCAGGCCTTAAAAAGGGAATTATCGTTTTTGTAGCATTTTCAACATAAGAAATGTCTGCTAGATGATTTTCTTTGAAAGGCGTTGGTACTACTATAAGGAAAACATCCGCTTCTTCTGGTTTGCAGCTTGCTTTAAGTTTTCCTGATCTAACAGCTTCTTTAACAACATCATCTAGCTGAGGTTCAACTATATGAATCTCTCCTCGATTAATAGTTTCAACAACATCTCGATTTATATCGACACCTAATACATTTAATCCACTTTTTGCGGCTACTGCTGCTGTGGGTAGGCCAATATAGCCAAGTCCCATAAAGAGTACTTTCATTTACAATAAATATTTAATTAATACTTCAGAAATTTTCTTACATGCATAACCATCTCCATATGGATTTTCGGACTTACTCATTGAATTATAATATGTTTGATTATTAAGTAAAAGACTTACTTGGCTAATAATTAGATTTTTATTAGTACCAACTAGTTTTACTGTGCCTGCCTTAACTGCTTCAGGTCGTTCGGTAGTATCTCTCATTACCAAAACAGGTTTTCCAAGTCCAGGTGCTTCTTCTTGAATGCCTCCACTATCAGTCAGAACGAGGGAGCATATATTCATTAGATATACAAATGGTAAATAATCAAGTGGTTCTATAAAAAATGTATTTGATTTATTTTTTAAATCGTTACCAAAAACTTGAGTTATAGCACTTCGAACATTGGGATTTAAGTGCATAGGATATACGAAGTCTGTATCTGGGTGTAAGTTTGAAAGTTGTTTAATTGCACTACAAATATTATTAAATCCTTTTCCAAAATTTTCTCGTCTATGTCCAGTAATTAACACCATTTTACGATGACCATCTTTCCAAGAATTAATTAAAACAGTGTTAATTCCGTTATCTAATAAATCACTATTAATCTCGTCAAATGTTCCAGGGACATGTTCAATCTGATTAATTATATATTTTAGTGCATCAATGACGGTATTTCCTGTTACGAAAATTTTCTCATCAGGTATATTCTCTTTTAGTAAATTATTTTTACTTATACTTGTAGGTGAAAAATGTAGAGTGCTTATTTTACTTGTAATTCTACGATTCATTTCTTCAGGCCATGGGCTATAAATATTGTTAGTTCTTAAACCAGCCTCAATATGACCTACAGGTATTTGAAAATAGAAAGCTGACAAAGCTGCAGCAGTGGATGTAGTGGTATCACCGTGTACTAAAACAATATCTGGATGCGTTAATTTTAATATCTCTCGCATTCCCAACAGCACATTCGATGTAATATCATACAAGTCCTGACCCTGTTTCATAATATTTAAATCATAATCTGGGTTGATGTTAAACAGATGAAGGACTTGATCTAACATTTCTCTATGTTGTGCTGTAACTGTTACAATTATTTTGAATTTATCGGGATATTTTTGTAAGTCATTAACTAGTGGAGCCATCTTTATTGCTTCTGGCCTTGTGCCGAAAACTAGCATTATTTTTTTCATTTAACTTCAAATCTTTATACTGAATAATTACTAATAAATATTTTTTTTATATATGGGTAAAGATAAACCCATAATGAACTGAATATTAAACCAGTAAACGCTAATATTAATATGATAGCTATTCTATCTGGCCCTGACTTTTTTTCGGGTACAATAACTGGCTGAATTATTGTAAAAATTGGGGTAGTTTCTGTTAAGGCAATTTTTGCTTGTTCTTTTTGTTTAGCAAGTTCAGTAAAAATGCTTAATAGTAGGTTATATTCTGAAGTCAATTTTTCTTCATGAGTACGAGCTAATGCAGATGACAAGCTTTTGTTTGCATCTCGATAATTAGCAAGTTCATCTTGTTTTTTTTCAACATTGATCTTTGCTTCGTCATAACTTTTCATAACAAAGTCAAGATTACTCCTGACCTTTTCTATTTTGAATTCGGTGATGTATTTCTGGAGGAGTTTTTGTGCTACAAATACTACTTCAGCAGATAGTGTTGGTTCTCTACTAATATAAGATAAGGTAATATAACCTTCTTTCTCATTAAGTTCAAAACTTAAGTTTGAAAATACATTGTTTATTATCTCGCTCTCTTCTTTTGTAAGTTTATCAATACTAATACTCTCATTTGATACAATAATCGACTTCTTTTTTGGTTCACTCTTTATAGAGTTAACTATAATCATTGGTAAACCAATTGTGTATTTTCTAAAAATGCTTAAAAGATTGAATGTGGCATATTTCTTATTTGTAAAATATTCGTAGTAGGATATAGGTTTTAGTGTTTTATTAAAGTTATATTTCGAATATATAAGCTCTTTTTGGAAATTTATATTTTTTAAAATTTTTGGGTATACAGATGGTGAAAGCACTTCTCCGGAATTCATTGAAACAAGATTAATACCTGCCATTGCAGCAAGACCATTCAACTTTCCTCCGGAACTCTTTTCTCCTGTTTGAGGAACCATTGTGGTAGATGCGGTGTATTCGTTTGGGGTGAAAATTGCAATTAATAGCCCAATTATTGCAAAAATAGCAGTGGTTTTAATAATAAATCTCCTCTTTGTCCAAAGTTTGGAAACAATCTCAAAGAGGTCTATTTCATCCTCTAACTTTCTATTTGTTATTATATTTTTATCTGTTTCTTTCATCAGAATTGTCTTATTAATGTTGTTACCATTGCTGCTGTTGAAACTACGGATGAAGTGATTCCAAGAATTTCACCTAGAGAAGCACCTTGCCTATCCGGTTTTTGAGGTACAATAATTTCACACCCTGGCTCAATTCGGAACATTAGCCCTTTGGATACTTTTCCGTTCATATATACTACAAATACACGGTTTTTCTTGGCCTTAAATGCATATCCACCGGCATTTGAGATATAATCTCCAATTGACATCCCTTTAACATAGGTAACGGCGTTAGGATACATAACGGCTCCGGAAATTTTGACTGTTCCGTTATATGTTGGGACATCAATTATGTCACCTGCTCTTAGGACAATGTCTTCATCACCGCCAGGGTTGGCAATTGCCTTTTCAAGGTCTATTCCAATATAGTATGTGCTTCCCACATCTAGGCTA
>CAYMCH010000054.1:0-7284 GCA_964389035.1 uncultured Candidatus Saccharibacteria bacterium
TTTTAACATTTGATATTGTTTCGGATTTCGATATTCGAATTTCGTGCTTTACTTTCTGTAGATTCTTTGCCAGTGGCTTTGGAATGATAGTCTTTTTGGGATATTTAGGAATTAAATATTTAATTCGAAATTAGAAATTTTAATTTAGAAATTTTATTATAAATTATATTTTATGTCTTGTTCTTTATAATCTTTTAATTTTTATCCAGATTGTTTCCCCTTCAACCACAAATTTCTTCATCTCATCATTCTTATAATCGCTTTTTTCTAGTTTATTTGCTAAAACTTCTCGAGATATATCTTCTCTCATTTTAAGCATTACCTCGTTCAATACCGACTCGGAATAAAATGATAATTCGATTCTGTCATCAACTTCAAAATCTTTCTCCTTGCGCAAAGATTGAATATTTCTAATAATTTCTCTAGCTAGACCTTCTATTTTTAGTTCATCGGTAATTTTTAAATCTAAATTAACTTTTTTATCTTCAAGATTTGAATTATTTACTACTCTCTTAATGTTCACTTCCTCGGCTATTATCTCTTCGAGCTCGTCAATTATCTTTTCACCATAATAATCTAACGAATTTAACGGTTGTCTGACTTTAATACCATTTTTAGATCTGGCAGCTAAGCCTAGCTCTACGATCTCTCTGGCTTGTGCCATCTGACTATTTAGCTGATTGTCAATTAATTTTTTATCTGCTTCTGGATAGTCCGCTAAGTGTACTGATTCTTTCCCAGTTAGATTGCAATAAATTTCCTCGCAAATAAAAGGCGTAAAAGGGGACATCAATTTAGATAATTGTATCAAGACGTAATGCAATGTTTCATAAGCCGACGCTTTATCATTATCATTTTCTGACTTCCAAAAACGTTTTCGACTTCTTCTAATATACCAATTAGATAAATTGTCAATAAAACCTTGGAATCCTCTAATTGCTTTTATTAAATCATATTTTTTCATATGCTGATTTATTTCCATCGTCAGTATTTGCAATTCTGAGATAATCCATTTGTCTAAAATATTTTTTGATGTTAGATAAAATTCATCTTTTGGATTAACCTCATCTATCTCAGCGTATAAAACAAAAAAATAATATGAATTCCAAAGCATACGAAAAACTCCGCGTTGCAACTCTGCTATCTCTTTTTCCGAGAAATTTAAATCATTGGCAGCTACCACCGGCGAAGACATCAAATAAAATCTTAAAACATCGGCACCGTATTTATTAAATACTTCCATTGGATCTGGATAATTATTTAATCTCTTTGACATTTTTTTGCCATCTTCTGCCTGCACAATTCCGTTTACAATCACATTTTTAAAAGCAGGCTTCTCAAATATTGAAGTTGCCAAGATATGAAGATAGTAAAACCATGCTCGAGTTTGATCAGCACCTTCAGCAATAAACTCTGCCGGAAAATTCGTTTCGAATTTTTCTCTATTTTCATAAGGATAGTGCAATTGAGCATAAGGCATAGAACCAGAATCAAACCAAGTATCCAAAACATCAGGGACACGCTTCATAATACCGTTGCAATGAGCACATTTAAAAGTAATCTTGTCAACAGAATGCTTGTGTATATCGTTAACTTTTTGGTTACTCACTTCTTCGAGTCTTTTGACAGAATCAAATACAATTGTCTCTCCGCACTCACTACATTTCCAGATCGGAATTACTGATGCCCAAAAACGCTGTCGGCTAATAGACCAATCCTTAGCACCTTCCAGCCATTTACCGAATCTGCCATTTTTCATATGGCTTGGCGACCAATTTATCTCTTTTGCAGTTTCTAGCGCCTTTTCCTTAACTTTTGTTACATTTACAAACCAAGAACTTGTAGCATAATTTAGCAAAGGAGTATCACAGCGCCAACAATGTGGGTATGAATGCTCATATTTTTCTTTTGAGAATAAGAGATTTCTATTGGCTAAATATTTGATTATCTCCACATCAGTTTTCTGCACGTCATCTATCGGCTTTACGTGCATACCAGCAAACTCCCCTGCTTCTTTTTTGATAACTCCATCCATACCAACATGTTGGATAAATGGCAAATTCTCTTTTCTTCCTAATTTCATATCGTCTTCGCCAAAGGCAGGAGCAATATGTACTACTCCTGTTCCTTCTTTTGTCGTCACAAAATCAGCACCAACTATTTGCCAACCGTTTTGACGATTACCAAGTTTTTCGTTATTGGAATAATAATCAAATAACGGTTTATATTTTTTACCAATCAATTTATCCGCTGGTACCTCTTCTACAATTTCGTATTCTTGCTTAATAATATCGCTAATACGATCTTCGGCAATTATTACAAAATCAAAATCACCGTTTTCTTGTGTTATTTTTATTTTTTTATATTTTATACTCTCGCCCACTGCTAAAACTACATTGCCAATCAATGTCCAAGGTGTAGTAGTCCATGCCAAAATATAAGTGCCAGGCTCATCAACTAGCTCAAACTTGGCGATAACAGATAAATCTTTGACTATTTTGTAACCTTCTGTCACTTCTGATTGTGATAAAGTCGTTTCACAGCGCGGACAAATATGCATAGAACGATAATCTTCGTATATCAATCCCTTATCCCACAACTGTTTAAACACCCACCATACACTTTCCATATAATTGAGATCCATAGTAACATAAGCATTATCCATATCTGCCCATCGCCCCAATCGTTTTATAACCATTTTCCATTCATCTACATACCCAAGTACTTTCGAACGACAAAATTCGTTAAACTTATCAACTCCAATTTCATCAATAATTTGTTTTTTACTTTTAACTCCCAACTCTTTTTCAGCAATATTTTCAATCGGCAAACCATGACAATCCCAACCCCATTTTCTCTCAACCCTTTTACCTTTCATTGTCCAATATCTTGGCACTACATCTTTCAAGGTGCTGGCAACCAAATGACCATAATGAGGTGTCCCTGTAGCAAAAGGAGGCCCATCATAAAAGATATACTGATTTTTTGGATCACGTTGATTCACAGACTTTTCAAATATTTTTTCGTTGTCCCAAAAATCCAAGGTCTCTTTTTCTAACTTCGGAAGATCCATTTTCGTATCTACTTTTTTGAACATATCGTCCTTTCTATACTAAAAAACACCTTTCTAATCGCCGTTGTAAAATTAACATATACAATGAGGTACCAGCAATTTAGAGGTGCTTAATTTTGGTAATTACACATACCTAGCGGAGAGTTCTAATTGCCATATCGGCGTTCTTCTCTCAGCGCATCAAAATGATTTGTTTGTTGATAGCAAACTAAAAACGCTTTGAGATGATTATATATAAAAAGTTGCTTTTTAGCAAATTATCTATAAAATTAATTACATGTATAATAATAAACAACCAATTTTTGTAGTATCAGGTGTAGCTGGATCAGGCAAAGGCTCTGTACTTTCTATAATAAAAAATAATCCAGAATATAATTTTTCTATTTCATGTACTACTAGAAAACCGAGAGAAAATGAAATTGACGGCAAAGATTATCATTTTTTATCAAAAGATGCTTTTGAAAAAGCTATCAACAATGATGAATTTTTAGAATGGGAAAAAGTACATACATGTTTTTATGGCACTAGAAAAAAAGACTTTGAAAAAATGCTGACCGAAAATAAAATTATTTTTCTTGAACTTGATGTAAAAGGAGGATTAAATATTAAGAAAATGTATTCAAATGTAATTTTGATTTTTATTGATCCGCCAAGTATTAATATTTGTCTTGAGCGTTTGTCTGCCAGAAACTCTGAGGATAAAAATTCTTTGGATATTCGTAAAAGCCGTTATAGCATGGAGATGGAAGCTTCAAAAAGTTATGATTATCATATTCTCAATAATGATTTAGCTACTGCCCAAAATGAATTATTGGATATTGTAAAAAAGTACTTCTAAGCAAAATTGGCTCCAAAAAAGGCAGTGAAGTCGAATTATATATTTTTAGCTATAAGACTTAATAAATAGCGTTTAAATTACCATGTTTATTTGAACCTTTGTCTAAACTTTTTTTTGCTCCACCCATTCCTTAACCTATATCTGCTCTATATTTTCAAGCTTGGTCTAATAGATACTATAATTAATGGAAGAAAATATATATAAGATAAATTTTGTTGGCTTGGGATAAATGCCAACAATAATATCAAGGTTTAAATGAATAATATTATTTACTAATGTTAGCCCGACTTAATACATGATTTGATCTATCATTCAAACATAATGCAGCAAAATCTACTTAATAACAAACAAAAATTTCATCACTTCATTAGCTACAATTATTAATGTTGAATTTAAGAAAATAATAAATTCGATCTTTCGCTTGTAGCCCAAGATGACAAAGAATAGCTTTGCAGTATATTACTATATCATTAATTGCACAAACATATTACTAATTAAATTCTTTTAAATTTTACTGTAAACTGGCTACCCTCACCAGGTTGGCTTTTAATATTAATTGTACCCTTGTGTAAATCAATCAAAGAATTAGCGATAGAAAGACCCAAACCGTAACCATCGATTTTTTCTTTATTCCTAGAATGATCAGCTCTATAAAAACGCTCAAAAATATGGGGTAAATCACTGGCTTTTATCCCGATACCATGATCTTTCACATAAAAAAATGCTGTATCTTTATTTTGACCCACCTTTATCGAAATCTTGCTATTTTTTGGACTATATTTTATTGCATTATCAATAAATATTGCAACTAATTCGCTTAAACTTTGATTATCTCCATATATATAAACCTCCTTATAATCCGCCTCTATTAAAATTTGCTTTTTTTCTGCAATGGGTCTCATTTTTAAGACAGCAATCTCTGTTACTTCAGTCAATGACACCCTCTGAAAAGATTTGTGAAAATTATCATTACCTCTGGCCAATCTAAGCAGAGCACTAGATAATGACTCAAGCTTGGCAATTTCTTCCAAATTGCTTTTTAACAATTTTTTAGCTTCTTGAATATTCAATTTGGGATCTCTAAGATTAACTTCTATCTCGCTTCTCATAGCAGTAAGCGGAGTTCGCAATTCATGAGAGGCATCAGCCGTAAAACGATTTTGCACATCGTATGCTTCTTCGATAGGCTTCATAGTATATTGTGCTAAGAAATAACTCGAAATTGTAGCTAGAATCAATATCAATAGATTAAAATAATATAATTTTAATCTTAGCGAGGCCTTACTCTCTTCGATTTGTCTTTGACGCAGAAAATCCAGTTGATCAAATATCGTATTATTGATCGAAGGAATATTCTGAAATAAATTATTTTGTTTTCCCAACCCCCTGTCGATCTCGTTTGAAGATATTTTGTATAAGGACAAGCTAAAACCAATACTTACCAACATTACAATCAACACATAAAACCCAGTCAATTTTAAATAAGCATTTTTAAATTTCATACTATCTTATTTACTACTTTCCATTGTATTTTAGGTGATAACCAAAACCCCTAGCTGTTTTAATAAGATTGGGTTTTTGGGGAAAAGGTTTGTCAATTTTATTTCTTAAATACCCTATATACACTTCAACCGTATTTGGAAGAATATCTGCATCGTAATCCCATACATGTTCAATGATGTTATCTTTAGTTAAAATACGATCAGTATTCTTCATTAAATATTCCAGTAAAGCGAATTCTTTTGTAGATAGTTTAATCTCTTTGCCATCTCTAGTGACCAGATATGTTGCTCTGCTTAACTCTAGATCACCAACTTTTAATATATTTTCTGATACGTTTTTAGGACGCCTCATCAATGCTCTTATTCTCGCCAATAGCTCTTCAAACGCAAAAGGTTTAATTAAATAATCATCTGCTCCGGCGTCTAAGCCTTCTACTCGATCAGATATTTTGTCTTTAGCGGTCAATATTAGAATAGGAGTTTTATACTTTTTATCTCGCAACATTTTACATATCGCAATTCCATCAATTACAGGTAACATACGATCTAATATTATTAGATCATACTCAATAGTAAGTGCATTTCCAGCTCCATCTTTCCCGCTATATGATACATCAACAGCAAAACTTTCCTGCTCTAAACCTTTTTTGATAGCATTAGCAATTTTTCTATCATCTTCCAAAACTAATATTCTCATAGATTGATATTATAACATATTACTGAATTTTGGCTGAGAATAAATTTATTGCCAGCCAAATTTTCTAAAATCATATCGGTCATTGTGAAGAGCTCACCTATTCGCTAAGCGACAAAGCAATCTGCCACAAAAGATTGCCACACCTTCTACAAAAGAGATGGTTCTAAATATTTTTAAACAAATGAGTATTTAGTAAATATACCCAAATTATTTTAGACTGTATTTATTTATCAAAATTATTGCCAAGTATCATTGATTAGATTTTTACTATGTATTATAATTTATGTAAGTAAAATCTACTATAAATATTGATTTGAGTACCAAATTGTGAATATATATGTAGAAAGACAAAAAAGTATTCCTTGGTGGCTTTACATGGTTGTCGTGCCCTCTGTTTTATATTTGCAATGGGAGGTGTTTAAACAAGTCAAAATAATGTATCCTTCGGACTCCGAAATCCTTTCCGATTGGGTAACATGGCTAGTTATAATCCTAACCGGTTTAATTGTGCCAATTATTTTCTTGCTCTCACAACAAGTTACAAAAATTAGCAAAAATAGAGTTTATATAACTTGTATTCCATTTTGGAAAACGAGCTTTGCTCTAGATGATATTAAAGATTGCTACATTAGAGAATTTAAACCATTAGCAGAATTTGGTGGATGGGGCATTCGCATCGGCCTAGATGGAGTAATAGCTTATACCAGCTACGGTACCAACAAAGGAATACAATTTGAACTAAAATCAGGTAAGAAAGTTCTTATCGGCAGCAGCAAGATAAACACCTTTAATGCAGTCATTAAGACTCACTTGCCAAAAAATAGTTTGTACTCTATCTAGTATTTTAAGCATCTATAAAAAAACTGTTGTTTGCCTAAAGATAATAGTGGTAAACACGAGAGTGAGCAGTTACTAGAAATGTTTGGAATTTTTTTTATTATTTACCTGATATGGTTAGATTTTGATGATGTCTATTTAGATATACCTTTCCAAACATAAGGGCTATACCGAACATTAATACATAAAGCAATAATATGTATCTGGGGCTCCATATCCCCAGCAAGGCTCCAGCCAATACCGGTGCTAAAGTATTGTACAATTTATCAAACAAAGCATCAATTAATACGCACCCCAATCCCCGGACTCTTGCCAGAAAGACTGATAGCGGTAGAAT
>CAYMCH010000055.1:0-7190 GCA_964389035.1 uncultured Candidatus Saccharibacteria bacterium
ATGACAAACTATAATCCGTGTCTAACCCTGCCTCGCCCTGCCTGCCGGCAGGCAGGGCGAGGCAGAAGTGTAGTTACTTCCTTATACTTTGCTACAAGTTAAAAAGTTACAAGCTAACATCTGAATCCTGTATTCTGACTTCTGCCATTATACATTTTGCATATTGCCTTTTACATTTACCGTTTTACCTTTTTTCACTACAATTAGCACCTAATATTTATTTTTAAGTAAATTCTAAAAAACCAAGCACTCTCTTCTATTTTGCTGTTTTCTTTTTAGTAGTAATTCTAGTTTTATTTGTTATTTTGGCACTACTTGTTTTAATAGATTTAGTAGAACTTTTTGCAGATGTTTTTTTAGTAATCTTTTTTATTTTTGACTCTACGTTGACCTTCTTGTGGATATCTAAGCGATGTCTCAAATCTGAAACAATATTCATATAGGTTACAAATGCTTCGTATGGTGTTTCGTAGGGATTAAAATATTTATGAACATCTCCATCTGCAAAGTATTTGGTACACATATAGTAAAAATGGTCCGAAGTTTGTAGTTTTCGCCAATCTTTAATTAGAAGGTCGTCTTTTGTAGCAAGTATTTCATCTTCCATGGCATAAATTTTCGCAATAGCATCTTTTTGAATAGAATTTGACAGCCAAGCAGATAAATCCCTTTCTGTATCAGCCCAAGAAACATAATAAGGGTAATCAACGTAATCAGAATGCTCGTAGCGTTCGATTGCCTCGCTAGGGGTGACAAAAGAGTTGTCGGGGTTTTTTAATACTTCATTTGGCAAGTGAAGGAGAAATTCGAAGATACCAGTATCTTCCCATTGATGTTCGCCAAAAGTTTCATAATCCATGAAAAGATTGATTAGATGACCATTACCATTGTGATCGGAAACCCATTTGGCGAAGGTGTCGGCGGTTAGTGGGTGATTTCCCCAGCCTTTATTGGAAAAACGAAAAGCTATATCATCCGAAAGTTTATAATTTTTTAGTAAAAGTTTAATATTATCAGAACCTGTCGGTCTATAGACAAAATTAGGACTGCGCCAGCCAAGCAAATGATCAATTCCTTCTGCAATAATACCAGAGTACCCCATATTTTCGACTTCTTTGGCAACTTCGTTGCTATATATTAACTCAGTGTTTCGAAAAACCTTTGGTTTGACGCCAAAATGTTCCTGAACTTTTTTATTGTGTAATTCAACTTGATGTCTAAACTCTTTTTTAGAATAAATAAATGAAAGCGAATGATGATATGTTTCTTCCAGTATTTCAGCTCTACCTGTGTCGACAAGCCTTTTAAAGGAATCTAAAACTTCAGGGTTGAATTCCTCGGCTTGTTCGATAAATACTCCGGACAATGAATAGGAGACTCTCATTTCCGGATGTTTTTTAAGTAACTCTAAAATTACTTTATTTGTAGGTAAATAACATTTTTGAGAAACTTTGTGAAAAATCTTTTCATTGCTTAAACGGTCCTCGTCGGTTCTAAAATAATCATGATCATTGCCAATATTAAAAACAGAATATTTTTTGGCACGATAAGGTTGGTGCACTTGAAAATAAAAACAAATTGCAGGCATGATATATTACTCAATTAATATTATTTAAATTATCAGATAGTTTTTATCATTTTTTTAAATTTCTAAGTGTTTTCTCGAATATATTTAGGATACTTGCGACCGTTGAAATTTTATAAGGTTTTATAAATTTTAAAAATTTAGAAATATTACAATTTAATTTGGACAAAAAAATCCAGCGGCAAAATGAAATATTAAGCTGGAAGTTATTAAGCTGCCAATTGATTATATACTTTTATGCATTTATCAGCAGCACTATCCCAAGTACATTTGAATATCTCTTTATGCCCATATTTTGATAACGAATTACGCAAAGAATCGTTCTTTAATACAGATACTATCTTATTGGCTAAATCGTCTGTGTCCCAAAAATTTACTTTTAATGAATGTCTAATTACTTCAGCAGCACCAGATTGTTTAGATACAATAACAGGTACTTTGTTTGACAGAGCCTCAAGTGCTACTAATCCAAAAGGTTCGGAAACCGAAGGCATAACATATAAGTCAGCTGATTGATAAATTTTTTCCAACTCTTCACCTCGTAAAAAACCAGGAAAGAAAACTTTATCTGAAATTCCAAAATATGCAGCTTGTTCAATTATCTGATAAGTCATATCTCCAGAGCCTACTATCATAAAAATGGCTTTGGGATAATATTTTAATGCTTTGTAAGCGGCCTCGATGAGATAGTCAACACCTTTCTGATAGGTAATCCTGCCGACAAAAAGCACCATTTTTTTACCACCTTCTTTGATGGATTTAATAGTAAGCTTATTGTTTGGTTTTTTGCTAACATTTATACCGTTATGGACAACTTCAATCTTGTCTCCTGGAATGTTGTAAAATTGCATTATGCGTTGTTTGGTGTAGGCGCTTACAGCAATAATTTTATCTGCTGCCTCTAAACCTGCTTTTTCGATTGCGCATATTTGTTTGTTTATACCTGCTTCGTGTGAGCGATCAAATTCTAAAGCGTGAACATGCGTAATCAATGGTTTATGGCTGACTCTTTTAGCTTTTATGCCGGCGGGATATGACAGCCAATCATGAGCATGAATAACATTAAAATCTTCTTTTAATGCGACTTCTGCTGCTGCTTCACCATAACGATATACTTCATCTATTAAATCGTCACCATATCTACTCTCAAATTCTGATTGGCTTATTGTCTCGCCATGCTTTTCTATCATTTCTAAATAACTTTTTTCGTTTAGGTATGGCTGCAATGGAGAATCAATAGTGACAAAATCAATATTTTTATATTTATCGTTTTTATCTATTCTTTTTTTGGATAATTTGTCGGCGAAAGCTAATTTCATAAACGGTATTGAGATGTTTTGTCTTCTTGGTAAAACAAAAGTGATCTTGGTTTTCTTGCCAGTTAGAGATTGAGCGAGTTCAAAACAAGCGACGCCCAAGCCGCCGCTATTGTATGGAGGAAGTTCCCATCCGAACATTAAAACTTTTGCTTTGTTTTCAGTACTTGTTTTGGAGGTTTCTGATTTTTGTTTGATGTTTTTTGTAGGTTTGCGGATAGCAATTTTGCTACCGCTTTGGGAAGCTGATCTTACGATTGATTTTCTCAAGCTGTTAATTTTTTTGATCATATCAAATATAACCCTACGGGAAATCTATCTATCAATAACGCTTTTAATATAATTTATCACTTTGACACCAATACGATAATACTTCTATTTTCCACATAGATACTTCTACAGTCTGGCAAAGTTAATTCTTCGCCATCCATATAAACGCCAATTCCGTCCTCGTCTGTATTAATGGCTAAATACCATTGTTTGTCTTGCAACTTCGGTATCTCAAAAATTAATCCCATATAATCCATATTAATCATAACATGTATTTTGTCTTTTAGGGTATAAGAAATAATTTTAGAATTTGTATTGTCCCAACCTGGAGAATTTAATTTACAACCATGAAAACTTATCTCTGGCCAACCATTTTTATCTGAAAGGCCGAATGAATCATTATCATAAAAGAATTTATGTTTTTTTCTAAATTTTATTATTCTTTTAAAAAATTCCAATAAAGCTGAATTGGTTAAAGTCATATTCCAATTTAGCCATGCTAGTTCATTGTCTTGACAATAAGTGTTATTATTGCCTTTTTGTGTCCGAGCAATTTCGTCTCCCATATTAATCATGGGGATACCTTTAGAAAGAAAAAGCAAGGTAGTCAAATTTTTCATTTGCTTAAAGCGTAGTTTTAGAATTTGTGCATCATCTGTATCGCCCTCAAAACCACAATTCCAGCTATAATTATTGTCAATTCCGTCTTGGTTATTTTCACCGTTTGCTTCGTTGTGTTTGTTGTTGTAAGAAACTAAATCATACATGGTAAAGCCATCATGAGCAGTGATAAAATTTAAACTATTCAATAGCAAGCGATCGGAATGTTGATATAGATCTGCGCTTCCAGTAATTCTACCGGCGATAGTTGGCACTAAGCCAGGATCACCTTTAACAAATCTTCTAATCTCATCTCTAAATTTGCCGTTCCACTCGATAAAACGATAACCCGGAAATTTACCTACTAAATATGCTCCTGCTGCGTCCCAAGGTTCGGCAAAAATTTTTGTTTTAGAAAGTGTTTCGCTCAAATCTATATTCCACAAAACTGTTGGGTAATTTAACACATTTCCGTTTTCATCTCGAGATAAAATAGATGCTTCGTCGAATCGAAAGCCATCAACATGCATCTCTTCAACCCAGTATTCAAGACAATCTTTAATAAACTTTGCAACCACAGGATGGTTTGAATTAAAAGTGTTGCCACAGCCTGAATAATCCATATAAAATTGCTTATCTTGCGGAGAAAGGTGATAATAAATGGCGTTGTCAAGTCCTTTAAAACAGTAAGTATGACCACCGTGATTCCCTTCTGGAGTATAACCAAAGACCACATCTAGTATCACTTCTATCCCAGCTTTATGTAGAGCTTTAACTAAATCTCTAAACTCATTTACATGAGAGGCTCTGTTTGGTGCAATACAATATCGAGATTCTGGTGCAAAAAAACCAGTAGTGCCATATCCCCATACATTATTGTCGACACTAGTACCAAAATCGAACACTGGCATAAGTTCTACGGCGGTGATACCTAAAGATTTTAAATATGGGATTTTTTCAATGACACCTTTAAATTTTCCATTGTATTTACATCCGGAGGTGGGAGATTTAGTAAAATTACCGACATGCATTTCGTATACTATAGTTTCTTTAAGAGGGTTATTTAACGGTTTGTCTCCTTGCCAATTGTAAGTGCTATTATCGATCACAGCGCTACGCAAAGAAGTCTTTAAATTATCTTCGGAATTAAGCATGTCTTCTCTTTTCCATAAAGAATAATTTATACCTTTTGAATATGGGTCTATAAGAATTTTGTTGCGATTGAATCTATGACCGTTGGTCAAATCAAAAGGACCATCTACTCTAAAAGCATAAAAACTTCCTGCTTTTAAATTTTCTACATAAACATGCCAAAAATGATAAGTGCGATGAGAAGCTTTTGATAAATTTATAATTTTTGTGGGATCTATACTATTTGGGGTATTAAATATCAGTAGCTCGATACTCGTGGCATGTTGAGAAAAAACCGAAAAATTCACTCCCTTAGAGTCCACAGTTGCGCCCAATGGATATGGGGAGCCTGGTAATATATTTAACTTTTTTGGCATTAAAAAATCCCTCCTGTGTATTATTTTGACAAAAAAAAGTATTTTGTGCAAGCCTTTAGACAAGCAAATTTTGACGAAAAAATTATTCTTTTATAATTTTTTAAAAAGATATACAATATAATCATGGAAAATTTTTATAGATGGAGAGAACAGCGAAATATATCGCCGTTGAATAGTAAATTGTCTGAGCATCCTGTTGCGTATTTCTGTATGGAATATGCGTTGCCAGATAATTTGCCGATTTATGCCGGTGGGTTAGGAGTCTTGGCTGGTGATTATGTCATGGAAGCTTATCAGCAAGATTTTCCCATGTTTGCAATAGGCATGTTTTATGCTAAAAAGTGCTATGCAGGCGATTTTGGGGGGTATTGCGAAGCTAATGATCCAATAAAACTCGGTCTACAACCAGTCATGGATAAATTAGGGTATCGTATTAAGATTAAAATTCCAATTGGCACAAAAAATATTTATCTACAAGCATGGTTTTATCATAACGGTACTATACCCTTATATCTTTTAGACACAAATGTTGAAGAAAACGATATTGAAGATCGTGAAATCTTAGATTTATTATATGTGGGAAGTTCAGAGCAAAGAATTAAGCAAGAATTGGTATTGGGATTAGGTGGGATGAGGCTAATTGCTAAGTTAGGTCTTAAGCCATCAATTTATCATATGAATGAAGGACATTCTGCTTTTTTGGTTTATGAATTAGTAAGAGAAATTATGGATAGTGAGGGGAAAAGTTTTACTAGTGCTTATAAAATTGCAAGAAACAAAATTGCCTTTACAAATCATACTTTGGTATTGGGGGCACATGACGTATTTGATATAAAAATGATTACAGACCTACTAAAATTATATATTAAAGAAACAGGTTTTTCAGCTGAAAAATTATTGGAAAATGGTTTGGACAAAAAAAATAAAAATGTTTTTTCAACTACCTTTTTAGCTCTGAATTCTGCTGCGAAGATTAATGCAGTAAGTAAATTACATTCTGTGGAAGCAAAAAAGAATTGGCCAGAATATGACACTCTAACTGTTACCAATGGAGTTAATTTACAAAGATGGGATAAGATGGGTGATGGTGAGGATATCGTTGCAAAACATGCTCAGAACAAAAAACTGTTACTTGAAATGATAAGAAAAAATACTGGTGTCAGATGGAAGGAGAGAGAGTTGATTGTTGGCTGGGCTAGGAGGATTGTATCTTACAAAAGACCTACTAGTTTATTTGATGATATCAACGCTTTGAAAAAGCTTGTTAATAATCGCAAAGAGCCGCTTCGTTTATTATTCTCTGGCCAGCCACATTACAACGATAGTGAGGGGCAATATTTATTAAATTTTTTAAGAAAGATGGCACAAGAAGAGTTGAGGGGTGGTATGGTTTTTTTGGAAAGATATTCCACTGATGTCTCGTCTAAAATGATAGCAGGTTGCGATGTGTGGCTAAATACTCCGATTGTAGGGCTTGAAGCTAGTGGTACTAGCGGTATGAAGGCGGCATTGAATGGAGTGTTGCAGTGCAGTACTAATGATGGTTGGTTGCCAGAGGTTGATCTTAATAAAATTGGTTTTGTCTTAGATGATAAGTATATATCACTAAGCTTAATAAATACTTTTAAAAATCGTTTAGTACCTTTATATTATCAACATCAGAAAAAATCAAAGATTGATTCTATTTGGAGACAAAAGATGGAATGGTCAAGAGAATCCATATTGCATCATTTCGGTTCCGATAGAATGCTAAAAGATTATGTAAACAAGATTTATAATTCTTTGCTCTCATTACAATAATTACTCAATTAGTATTAGCTTGTAGGCTTTAGCTTTATAATTTGTAGTAAAGTATAAGGAAGTAACTACACGCCTGCCTGCCGCCTGCCTGCCGACAGGCAGGTTGAGGCA
>CAYMCH010000056.1:0-7163 GCA_964389035.1 uncultured Candidatus Saccharibacteria bacterium
ATTTTTGATGATCTAACGAGTTTACCCATGGTAAGATTTTTCGTTATCTAATTCGCGATATTTTATAATGCCCATTATTTTGATAATATAGAGGTATGGATTTGAAACATGAAGATAAATCAAATATCGGTATTCTCCAGGAAGAAGCCAAACAGATAAATAATGAGGTCGAAGAAAAAAAACGACAATCTGATGGTTTTTCTGACCAACAATTGGCAGACCAGATTGTTCAAGAAAGACCCGAAGATCTTACAGGTAAAATAGAAAAATTCGCAGATATTGCTAAAGAAAAAATTCAGCGAGAGGTTATCGGTCAAAAAGCCCCTGATACTGAAAGAGACGATGAACCTCAAGCAAAACCGTTAGAATTAATTACGACCGAAGCACAGATAGGCAAAAAAAGTAAAGTCAAAATGGGCTGGCTTGAGAAAATACGTCAGAATAAAGATTTTAGGGATGCAGGAATTACTGACAAGGAAACCGCAGATCTTGTTCGTGCAGTTATTAACTTTATAGTCGAAAATGTATCTACTACCGAGTATCATTCTGTGACCGTACCGCAAAAACGGGTCGCCCTTACAGTAGTGCAATTCAAAAAGAAGGGATGGAATCTCTACGGGTCTCGCAACAACGAACAACAAGAAACATTACAGGATCTGGATTTCGAAAGGAGCGTTAAATCTAATTCAAAGGTATCCAATTCTGACCTTCAATGTCATGTACTAAAGATTGTAAGACAACTGCCAGATCCTGTCAGGATTTTAAATATCTTAAACAATGTAACAACGTTAGACAAAGAAGTAATAACCGGTTACAAGTCAGAAAATATAATCCGAATCGCTAAAAATCCTAGGAATATTGAAGTATTAGAGGTTTTGGAAAAGGCGGGGATTAAAATTAAATTAACAAATATTAATACTACTTCGCTTGCATCTAGGTCGGAGGATTTTGGTGATGCTTTGGATGGTATTGAATTAAATGAACAAGTTTTAGAACAAGCCCGAAAAATATCTAAGATATTGGCTAACAATATTTCTGAATCTCAGCTATGTGATCTATTCCACGTAGCAAATTCCCCAGGATCTGTTGAGTTATTGAATTTATTGCTTAGAATAATGCCAAACGTAAGAAATCGGGGAGGGCTACTTGGTGGAATTAATTATTTGGAACAAAATGGATTGACCGACAAGGTAATCTTTGCTCTTGAAAACGGCATCACTGTTCCGGGTTTATCGGAAAGAGAAATCTTTAGTGACCATACTTCAGAATATGGTAAAAAACATGTTGTAGATTATTTTTCTACGGGAGGTATTGAGGCAGCCGAACAGGATTCGGAATTGGCAATATTTATCCGTATTGTTGGAAGATTTGATAGCGAGTTGACGATGGATAATATAAACGAGTTGTACACAAATTATGAGGCCGACAGAGTGATTGCCATTATGGAAGCTATCTCACAAGCTCAAATATTCACCATCGGATATAAGCACATGGATACTTATAAATATTTATTGGCAAATCCTGTTGTGCTAAGCACCCTTCTCGATGATGATTTTATTGCATTTACTAATGATATTGTCGAGCAGGGATCTGTCAAGAAAAATTTAGTAGAAATTGTTGGTTCATATTCTCATAATCCCTCGGCCTTGTTTTATGTATTTCAAGATTCAGAATTAAGTGACCGAGTTCGAAGCGAAGCAGGTATGAAGGCGATTGTAAATTATGGTGGGTTGCCCGAAAACATTGACGGATATAAAGAGTTGATGAAGGTTACCGAATCATCTGAGGGCTTAAACCTTATTGGAGAACTTCGCGATTTGGGGATCTATGTTAATCTAGACAGCAAATTGGAGAAGAATTTAGAAGGCCTATTGAGCGACGAGAAAACCCTTGGAAATATTAGCGAAAAATATTTTAGAGAATTTGTGGAGGCGGTAAAAAAAGATTCATACATACATCTTGTTCTGGGGAAACAGGAATTTTCCAATTTGGTAAGTTTTTATCAAGATAAGGAATTGCTGGACGAGCTGATGAAACCTGAAAATCTTGTATTTCTGAAATCAATGTTATATGGCAATATTTGCACATGCCCTCCCAATAGACTAAAGCTTATCCTGAGCCTAGATCAATCCACTAGAGATCTTTGTTTAAAACTGAAAGAAGCATACGGTTTTAGTCTCACTCCTCATAATTTTAATGTAAATACAATCGATAAACTCAAGGCGCTTCAGTCAGACGAAGAGAAAGTTGCGAAATTATTTGATCCAGAGAGACAGGAAGCCTTAAAGAATTATCTAGGAATCAACAAGATATTCGAAGCCTCAGAACACCTAGATGTGCCCATACCGGTAATCAATTTTTTGACAGGGTTTAAAAACATGAGGTGGGGAGAAAGGGGTCACTTCACAGAACAATACGGAGGAGAAAATAATTATCAAAAATTACTATCTTTGCTAAATGATAATGAAGATTTGCTCCCCACATTAACAGCAGTATTATCTGCGTTCCAGAGTCAGGATTTCATTTGGATAGATTCTGTCGAAAAACTGATTTCACTGATTAATCATCTATCGAAATTTCCGGACACCAGCCTCATAAATGCAAGTAAAATTTCCATCTTGAAAAAAATTAAAGAGAAATACCATTCAAGATTTGACGAGAGTGCCGATTCTCTCGAGATGCTGGAACAAATCCCCGAAGATGCATTTGAAAGATTGCGACTTGTTGGGGAAAAAACAAAAATTAATCTTGAAGAAAGATATGCTCCCAATAAGGTCATAGTTATTCTGACAAGTAAACAGGAAGCTATTTGCGAGATAGCGGATGTTCTTTTGAGAGAAGGAGTCGAGATCATGGGGAGCAATCCGAGCGGTATAAATATTACCTATCTCGAGGCTTTTTTAAGAGAGCCGGAGCAAAGTGTTTTGAAATATATAATGTTGTTCGGTACAGCTCCTTTTCGTTTTGATATTATCCACGGTTCTGCAGTTTCGCTGGCAGTGCATAAAGATACTACCAAAGAAGAACTCGATAATCTGATAAAAAAGTATCCCTTTGAAGGTGATAATTTCGCACTAGCATATTTTTGCGATAGTGTGAATGCAACTCATAAAATAAATGAAATAAGCGCATTTTTCGAATCCCCAGAGGTTAATAAAATTATAGCAGAAAACCCTGAAGAAATTGATCGGTTTGAGAACCTCTATGATGCAGGGCTCTTTGAAAGTGTGAAACTAGCCAAATCCTTGGGAGAAAACATTGGAAACAGAGAAGCTGTTTTGTCGTACATCACGAGAGTTGAATCGCAGGAAAACAATTTGTCATGGTTTCTTCTGAGTGAGCAAGTATTAATTATGGTAATAAAATTTCCTGAAAAAATTGAAAATATATTCCGGTTAGCAAAACATGCAGATCAATCAAACGCAAACTATGCTCTGGCGAATATTGATCTTTTGAGTGCTATCAACGATCAGATTCTGTCCAAATCAATCGAACTGGCACGTAACTTGACCGAACTTGGTGGTGCGCCAAAGGATTTCTTGAGTAAGCTGGCAGAAAACCAAGAACTTATAGACCGTTTTTCTCATCTCGCAGAAATCGCCCGAAGTTCAAACAAAGGAAAACGTAGGTTGCTAGTTAACCCACAGATTATTGATTTTATCTCCGAAAATGAAGATTCCATTGATCAACTCAAAGATCTAGAGATTCCTGAAGACGAAAGAGTTGTAGACCTCTGTTTGCCCAAGATTTCGAAGATTCTAGCAATTTCAAAAGAAAAAAGAGGGGCATATTTGACAATAATTTTACGACTCGCCGACACCCCTTCGCAAGAGATTAAATTACTCATAAATGAAATATTGGATCAAATACTTAAGACCGATCATCCGGATGAAGCCTACGAAGCGATCGAAAGCGTTTTTATTAAAAACAATCTTCCTTCAATAGGGAAAATATTTAAAGTCTTTTCTGTATTGCATTCACCAAAATTGTTACGAAGCAAATCGTTTAAGAGTCCAGTGCTTAATAAGCTTAAACCCGAGCAAAGTCAGCGAAGTGGCGAAGTGTTTTATGCGGTAATTTTTCGGGATCTTTTAAAGTGCCATATTTTTTCTGGGAATCGCTCCCTGAAGGAATATTTAGAGGTATTAGAAGGAAGTGGAGAAATATTTGATAAATTAGAATCAAAAACAGACTTAACGGCAGTCGAGACAGAAAAGGCTCAGAAAGTACTTACGCGTTTGCAAGCGGTCTACGAAAATTCACAGCTCGGTGAAAGACAAATTATTAAAGGAAATCATCTTGAGTTTGGAGAGAATCTCGAGGATATGTTTTATCAACTTAAACAGAGTTTGATGGTAAGGGAAGGACAGAGCATAAACGACCGCCTAGCAGAGATGTTCCTTAAACCCCTAGGGTATAAAAACTTTTCTGAAGCTCTACTTGAAATGAGAGAAACCAAAAAAGTTGCCGATACGAGGAATCGAGGTATTGTTGAAACGTCCGAAGGTCAACTAAATTGTGGGCCTGGTGACTTTATTAAGGGTCTCAACAATGTTGCCTATTTACCAACAATTTTGCAAAATGGATCAGTTGCAAAGGAGTTCTTGGGTGGTAGTGCCAACTCAGATGGGACTCCGCTTGATACTGACGTATCCAGAGTAAGAGAGAGTGATGGACAGAATTTCCAAGAAATGTTACAAAATTCTATGGCAGCATCATTTGGTCCTATATTTTGCGTTTTTAGAGACAGAGGACAGTTTGACTTGACAACGTCAGAAAATAGTAAGTATAACAGAGATAAATATGAGATATTTTCATGTGGCGGTGACCAGCACTTTGGCATCAGGACAGGGATTCCGTCTACTGAAATTGATTTTTTAGTGCTAGATACAGAACAATATAATATGAATGAAGATATTCCAGAAATATTCTTTGAAATTGCACAAAATGGATTTTATATTCCAGTAACTGACAAGACAGGTAAGGTTATTTTCACTCCTGTAATGTATGACAGATACAGACGAATATTTAATGGGCTTGAGCGTTTTGATGGTGACGAATTTATATTTATTCCAACAGACCGTGACAGTAATGAATTTAAAGAAATTAATAGGATCAAAGATAATCTTGAAACAGTGCGAGCCAAAACACAGCTGATTAACCATAAGATTATTTCTAAAATAAACGATGTGTTAGACGAATTTGGTATTAAACGGAGAAATCTCGACAAACTAGAAAGAGGGATTCTCGGAGCAGAAATTTATAATACCGGTTCAACCGGAAGGCATACCAACAGAAGTGATGATTTTGATTTTGATTTTACTTTGAGACTTGATAAACAAGACATGTCTAAGGCCACTCTCGTCTCCGACAAACTAAGAGAGATATTAAGACCACAAAAAGATAATTCCAATTCGGGCAACAACTTTGAACAATTGCGATTTGTTAATGCGTCGGTCGATGACCGATTGGTCGATATCGATATTGCAATAGTTTCTAAAACCGAGATAAAAACATTCAGTACAAATGAGGCAGTCGAAGAAAGGCTTAATTGGATACAAAAGAATATTGGAGAGGAAGCATACGAGGAAGTTATTGCTAATATAGTTTTGGCAAAAGAGATATTAACAGTCGAACATGCTTACAAAAGATTCGAAGACGGGGGACTCGGCGGTATAGGGGTTGAGAACTGGATTTTGCAAAACAATGGTAATTTACAAAAAGCGATGACTAGTTTTTGGGAGTCATGTCATGACGAAACCAATAGAATAATCCCATTCGACCAATTTAAGCAAGATTATTGGATAATCGATCCTGGCATAAATCTAAGACCTGGAATAAATCCCGATATTCATTCCCATGACAATTTCACCGCGAGAATGAGATCTGAAGGTTATCTGAAAATGGTCGAAGCGGTTGGTTCATACCTTGAGCTAATGTAAGAAACTTTTACTGCCCATACTGAACTGACATCTCGTCACAATTGCGCTGATTGTGCTGCACACGATAGTATATAGAACAATGATGTCAGATCGAGTATCAAGAAACATTGTCATGATCTGACCTGTAGAAATTTGACTAAGCTCATCACCAATTCAGTAATTTGCAGGGTTTTGATAGAAATTATGCTGACAATTAGCCAAGATGCGATAGGAATCATCAATCCAAATAGGAATATCCTCATCCGCATTTTGAAGCTTTGTATGTCCTTTGTTTTCAATCCTTCGTAAAGCTTTTCATATTTCAACTTATAGGTGACAACGATTTAGTCATTAATCCCGATGTGGAACATCACTTGAGCGGCACAAGTCTCGTCTGATGTTCTCCTCATCATTTCGTTGCTAGCACGATGGGACATCATGTTGAGACTGCTGTCCCACAATATCTCTCTGTCAATAATTGCAACTTTAATATACCGTCCAGGGAATAAAACGTGAACCCCGAGCTTCTCGAGCCTTTCGAGAGCGCACTTTATCTGTAGTTGTATGATATCCTCACATTCTTCAATCGGACGAGTAAATATGAATATATCGATATTTCGGTCAATTAGTTTTTCGACTGTTTATTTTAGATAGTCGGTCCGGAATTTAGCGACAAACGGGCTGTAAATTATCACTTCTTTCTTCGCGGCAAGTAGGTCATTTGCAAATGCCTTATAGAAAGTATGCTCATTATACAGATCGAGAACCTGCGGCTCCGATCATTTGCTTGCGTTAATAGTCCTTTCTCTTCTTTCGAGATACTGTCTAAATGCTTGAGCGTTCGAAATCATACTCATTCTATAAAAATTATTTATTCTATAGATCGCTTAGCTGTGTTATAATCAAAGAGCTAGTTGAAAACATTGAAAGAAAATAATTATGAACGAACAAAATGCCAGCGATATACTCATAAATCCTTTTTATGCGATTAATATTTCACCCATTCTTTCTGACGAACATGAGCCGATGACAACAAAGGGAATGTGGGTTAAGGCAAATCTCAAACTGATAGATGAAATTGGCAAGGAAGAGTGGTTGAATCGGCTATTGCATGTTTTGGAAACCGGTGAGTTACAAACTATCGAAGAATAAAGTTTTGCTTACACACAGTACAGATTCTCTTGTCTGACTGCAAAAGTTCACTAACATATTGGACTCCAACAAGGAGTCAGATCATGCAAC
>CAYMCH010000057.1:0-6994 GCA_964389035.1 uncultured Candidatus Saccharibacteria bacterium
ACATAGGAAGATCCTTCCTAATGTCAGGATGACAAACTATTATAAGATATAAGATACTATAAGATTGTCATTCTGAAGTATGAAGAATCTACAGATTAATTTTCGAATGAAAGCATAAAATATGAAGATCCCTCGATTCCTCGGGATGACAGACTATTAGAATCAAAAAATATCATTTGCAACCTAAAAACTGAATAATAAAATCTCTTAGTTGTTTATGACGAAAGACTATTAGAAAGAATACAGTTTATAATTTACAATGAGTGAAAAATAAAATTGTCATTTTTAGATTTACTATGTTAATACGGGAGGAAATGAATAATTTATAAATTAAATATTTTTAAAAACAAAATATGTAAATCATTCTTATTTTAGGATGACAATCATTGGAGGAGTAAATTATTAATTAATTGTTCGTCAATAATTTAAAACATCTAATAAAAAAATTGATGTGTTGCAATGAAAAATGATATAATATATCATATAAATACATAAGGGATGGGTTATGGATAAAGAACTAAATTTAAATGAGAAAATTAAGCACGAAAAAATCATCGATGTTTCAAATTTGAAAAAAAATTTCAAAGTTGGTGATAATATAATCGATGGAATAAAAGAGATCGATTTAAAAGTTTATGCTACAGATTTTTTAGTTATATTTGGTCCTTCAGGTTGTGGTAAATCAACGTTATTAAATATTATAGCTGGTATCGATACTCCTTCCGAGGGAGAGGTAATAGTAAGAGATACAAATATATTTAAATTAAATGAAGATCAACGAGCTAAATTTAGAGCTAAAAAGATGGGCATTGTTCACCAGATGCCTTACTGGATAAAATCTCTTAGTGTAGTTGAAAACGTGGCTATCCCCCTAATTATCGAAGGGGAGAAACCAAAATATGCTCGCAATAAAGCCAAAGAACTATTAAACGAGATGGGTATTAGCAAATTGTCTTATCAGCATCCTAATCAACTTTCAGGTGGACAGCAACAAAAAGTAGGTATTGCTAGAGCTCTTATTTGTAATCCTTGGATATTAATGGCTGATGAACCAACTGGTAATTTAGATAGCACTTCAGCTGATGAAATAATTGCACTTTTTGATACGTTAAATCGTAAACATAAGCGTACTATTATGATGGTTACGCATAATTCGGCTTATTGGGAGATGGGTACCAGAAGAATTGAGATGAAAGATGGTTTAATTGTAAAGGAGTCTCATCATGAATAAGAACTTTATTATACAATTTGCCTTTAAGAATCTTTTTAGTCATCGTCTTAGAACCTATCTTACCTTGATTGGAATAATTATTGGTATATCTGCAATAGTCTTTTTAGTGTCTTTTGCTTTTGGAATTGAAAAATTAGTAACTTCAGAAATTACTGGTGGAGATGCTTTTAAGCTGGTTGACATAGGCACGGGTAATTCTCAGGTAGTAAAATTGGATAATGATGCTATAAAAAGTATTAGCGGTTTATCTGAAGCAAAAAGGGTAGAAACGACTTTAAACATGGCTGCAAAAGCTAAAAGGGACGACAGTACTATTGATGTATCTTTATTTGCTGCATCTCCCCAATATATTAGATGGTCTGGCTATCGTCTCAAAACCGGGAAAATGTATGAAAGTTCCGAAGAAAACAAAGTTATTGTCAACACTGCATGTTTGGATTTTTTTGGATTATTTGATCAAAAAGAAGCTATTGGTAAAAAGTTCTCTCTTGACGTAATTATCCCTAAAGAGATATCAAGCAGTGGTGAAAGTATTTCTCTTTCAGAGATAGAATATGAAATAGTAGGAGTAATAGAAAACGAAAACAGTCCCAATGTTTTTGCTAACTCCAATGCTTTTTTGCCTCATATAAACAGTTATTCTCAGGCTAAAGTTGAAGTGGGCAGTCGTGATAAGGTACTTGAGCTTAGAAAACAAATTGAAGCTATGGGTTACAAAACTCAATATGTTGGGGATACTGTCACCCAAATAGAGCAAATATTCAATGTTTTTAAAATTATTTTAGGTAGTTTTGGTTTGATTGCTCTCTTGGTAGCATCATTAGGCATGTTTAATACTCTTACAATATCTCTTTTAGAGAGAATGAAAGAGGTGGCACTATTAAAAATATTAGGAACACAGCGTAATGATATTTCAAAACTATTTATGGTTGAAGCTCTTATATTTGGTGCGATAGGGGGAATATTCGGAATCATATTTGGAATTATCGCTGGAGAGATATTTAATATTTTTTTGAATCAATATGCTATTAGAAATGGTGGCGATACTGTGAATATCTTTCATTATCCCCTCTGGTTTATTTTGGCTATTTTAGCTTTTTCTCTAACTGTGGGGGTTCTTACAGGGTTATATCCTTCCAAGAGAGCTTCGAAGGTAAATTCATTAGATGTGATAAGGTATGAATAAGTAATAATTGTTGTGTCTTTGCGATCTAAATGATACTTTAAAGTATTTAATATTTAAATATAATTATAGCTACGGTGATTATTAATAAATACTCCGATTCCAGGATTATCTTTGGACATATAATATAAGATAAATATTTCGATATAGAAATGATTAATCAAATTTGTTAACAGATGTGCTATTTTCTATTAAAGGAATGATAATTTTTAGAAACTTTTTTGTTCCGTTAAAGTATATAAATTGTTGATGACACAGTAATAAATTTACTATTAATTACCGTACATTAACAATTTAAGATCTCGAATCGGCAATGGAGGTTATTAGCTATTCGGATATGTAATTCTTATTGATTTTCCATGTCCCGCGTTCGCGAAAAGCAGGTATGGTCTGTCTACGTGCTGCGTTGAACACAGCTGGAGCACTAAGACCGTTCTTCTTTACCCATTCTGATAAACCAATAATTTCATCTCCTGCCAGATAGGCAATTCTTTTTTGTAGTGATTCGATAAGAGCTAGTGCAACGATTCTTTCCATTGGTTTGGTGTTTTTGCTAGAATCATATTCCTTAAAAGCTACATAATAATTGGCTTTCTCTTTATCACGAATTATAATTCTTGGGTAGCCCAAAAGGAAGAGCTGAAAATTGGTCAATACTCGTCCTATTCTGCCATTACCATCAACAAACGGGTGGATTCGCTCAAAGTCTAAGTGAAACTTGCCAATCTTATCAATGAAATAGACGGTATGATCGCTTGAGTATTCGATTAGCAAATTCTCGATCATCCTTTCAACATGCTCCGGTGCTGGTGCTATATAAGTGCTGACCCGAACATATTCCCCCTGTTCACGAAACCGTCCAGCGATTTTATCATCAATTACCCCTATCAACATTTGATGAATAAGCAATACCAACTCTTTTGAGAGCTCTTCGGTTTTCGCCTTCTCGCGAGTGTAGTCAACAATTCTTGCAAGATTCTTTGCTTCATAAACTTCGCGCAAAGACACTACACGATCAACTTCTTGTTCCAAGAGAATCCTCTCAGTTTCTTTTAGGGTTAGAGTCGAGTTCTCAATAGCGTTAGAGTTATAAACATTTTCCGGAACCTCGTTTTGATCGATAAGTGAGAGCAAAGATTCTTTACCTTGCTTTAAAGTGTCGTATTTTGCCTTGAGATCTTTAATTTTATTACGAAACGCAATATTTGTAGCCATGTTTACATTATATACTATTAACTTTATATTGTCAATATATAGTGAATAAGTGTAATATATCAGCTTTATTCACTATATATTCCGATTATATGCCATAGTGTTCCAAGTGTCTGTTTGGTATAACAAAAAAACCATTCCAAGACAAATCATTTTTGTGGTGGAGCTAGTGAAAATAAATTTACACTCAATCGTAGAGGAGGCTAAACGGTGGCGGTCCATACTCCGCTCTCAATATGAGAAGCACAGACTTGCAACGCAAACTTAATCCCTTAATGTGTTAACACTATAGCAGAGAGGTATTGAGGATATTCGATTTAACTCTATTGATTTCGGAAACTTTACGCATGGAAGGGGAAATTGTAAACATGGGAAGAGAACACAGCTGGAATAAAAAGAATGTGGTTGATAATTACCAAAGGATTGATCTAGCACAGATCAAGCTCAATTATAGTTACAACGATATGGCGATCTCGTGGGGTGAAAATCGTGAGTGTTCTATTGGGCTTGTTTTAGACACAGAGCAAATGACGGCGAGATTTAGATATAAACAGATCAACAAGCTCAAGAATACGAGTGAGGACTTTGATTATACTTTTCCACTTGATTCTACGCCTTGCCACTTCGGAGGTAAGCGATATTGGTTTAAATGCCAAGCAATCGCATTAAATGGAACGACTTGCAATCGGAGAGTAAGAGTTTTGCTAAACGGAGGCAAATTTTATGTTTGCCGTCATTGCTTAAATTTGAGTTATAAAAGCAGACAAAAAATAACTTATAGAAACCCCGAACTGAAAGCAATGAATGATTATTTTGATGCTCTAATGCTGATGGAAAAACTATCTGAGCCCAAAAGGAAATATTACCGAGGATTGCCATCAAAATCATTTGCCCGTTATTGCAATAAACTCGAAAAAGCAGCATTGAGCTATCAATGACGATTCTAACAATGAGCGCCGCAAAAAAGCCGGAGAATCAGGATAATTCAAAGTTTTTGAGAAAAGGAAATCTAAAACAGAAATATAGAATCTCCATGTTAGCCGTAGAGAACTTATGTTCTATTCTACTTAGTGAATTTTTTAAGAATATTATCACAGGTTGAAAATGAATACGTTTCAGGGTCGCTAAATAGTTCTTTTTTTCTTATGCCGTCAATTATCCATTCGAGCGATGGGATGCGATAGTTTTTAATATCGGAAATATCACTATTTAAAGATGCTTTTATACTATGATATTCCGTATTAGCTTGTTCTATTCTTCTTTGTCTTTCAGCAATATCTTCATCGCTATGACCAGTTGAACAACTCGTTACTCTGGGCCCGCTAGAATAGCATTTATCTACAAGCGGTTGACTATTATACCAATCTTCAATTTCTTTAAGCATGTGGTCCAAACCAGCGTCAAGCTGAGAAAGTATCGAATATGATTTACTAAGAGCTAAGTTACAAGTCGCAATTTTTGCTTCAAACTCTGGGATACGAAAAGAATAATCAGTTTTTTCTACTTTGTACAATTCCTTTTCTGGTTGTTTCGCTTCTTGTGCCGGAGCAGTATTTTTCGAAGGTGTTGGTGTCGTCGTTTCAACTGGTTGAGGTGCTACTTCTTGCGTAGGTTGAACATTATTGTTCTGCTCTTGTGGAATTGCTTCGATAACAGGCGGTGTTGAATTGTTTGTCTTGTTAATAAAATATGATCTGCTTGCAAAAACACTGGCAGACGAAAATAATACTATTAAGCTCAAAACTATTGCAAAAACATCTTTGCCAAATTTTTCGGGAGCAGTAAGTTGGTCACCACAACGAACACACTGCCTTTTAGTTTTGTGATTTCGCCTTGAACATTTTGGGCAATATTTATAAGTAAACATCTAATTGTCTTTTAATTAAGTAGTTCTCAATTAACTTATTTATAACACAACTAAAGAATTAAATCCATATTAAACAACATAATCACTGATAATTCAAGTGGAATCACAAATTACTTTTTTAGTAATTCTCGAACAATTTTTTTGTATTAATATTTAATGATCTTGATATTCTTTCGATTTTTGTGAGTGTAACATTGGTTTTTCCTTGTTCTATTAGAATCAAGTGTCTCTGACTCACTCCTGATGTCTTTGCTAGTTCCTCAAGAGTCATTCCTTTTTCAGTTCTGATGTCTTTTAATGCTCTGCCAAAGTCTTTTTTTACGGAGTTATCGTCGTAGAATTTTGTCATAACTCAATATTAAACTGGTGAAATATATTGCACTAGTATTTTTGTATTCGCAAAGGTCATTTATCTTTTGCTAGACAGATAATTAATATAAAAGTCTGTTACTCAACAGAGCAGGTTTATCAGAATAAATCGTATTACTTAATGAGCATATTTAAAAAACCATACCTCGTTATATTAAAGCTTGAGGTTTATGTTTAAAACTGGGCAAATAAAAATCTCGTAGTTCTGCCCAGTTCTACGAGGTTATTCTTTAAAAATATCTAAATAGGAGATATTGAAATCGAATTAAGAAAAGAGAGTTGACTGAACATAAAACGGAAGTTGTAAAGGCAATCAGAAACCACTGTTACGATTGCATGGGTGGTCAAAAGAGAACGGATTGCCAACTTGATAAGTGTTTCTTGTATGAGTTTAGACCTTGGGCAAAGAAATAATGTCCCTGTTTCAAATTAGTATGAAAATTTAGGCACAAAAAATGAATTATCTTTTTTTCTAGCGTAATATGACTAATGATAGCCCAAAAGTAAATCAGGAAATTGAAAAGCGAGTTTTTCCAAAGGAAGAGTTCGATGCTTGGGCTAGGTTTTTGTATAAAGTTTATAAACGAAAAAAAGCTGATGGCACTTTGAAGATAAGGAAGAAAGCGATAGAATGAAAAAGAGCAATTTACTACGACTAAATTACTTTGATGACGCAGATGGCAGTCTCTTATTCCGTGTCGTAGCGGATTGCTCAGGGACTGCCTTTTGCGTTTTGGAGGTTTGGAATGATTAAATCTATTGCCTTGTGTCGAGTATCTACGCCGGAGCAAAAAATTGAAGGGCATAGCTTGGAGAGGCAAGCAGAGAGTGTTATAAAAGCTTCTCAAGAGCTATCTGCGCCTATCGCTAGGACTTGGTCACTTGATCAGTCTAGCAGGGTTGGTAAAAACCTAAATCGAAAAGACCTACAAGAGATGCAGGATTTTTGCAAAGACAAGAAAAATAAGATTAGATACCTGATTGTGGATGAGCCCGATAGATTTATGCGGGATATTAAATACTTCTATTACTTCGAGGCAATTTTTGAACAACTAGGCGTACAGGTTTGGTATGCTTCTCAGCCCGAATTAAATAGCGATAACATGATGGCAAAACTCAACAAGCTGTTTTT
>CAYMCH010000058.1:0-6569 GCA_964389035.1 uncultured Candidatus Saccharibacteria bacterium
GCTGATCTCTGCGCTTGTGAATTCTCGGACCAATCGATATGGGTATTACGCCATAATACTTTTTTTAATCTGCCATGCTCACGCTTCAAACCGTATCTATTGGAATGAATTAGTGGCTTTAGAACAACTTGAAGTGCCAAAAGCTCGCCTTCTTTAAGCCGCGACATGTTAGAAGTCAAATATGCCAACGGGTCATGCTTGTTAAGATCAGCTTGCTCACTTAACGGCAAGCAGAAATGTTTTTGCTGCGCAAACTCCAAAACCTTCACATTGCTAGAAATTGTTTGAGGTATATATTCCTTGATTTGTTTGATCTTCAAATCCGGCGAATATGCTCGCAAAGTTTTTTCAAAAGTTGAAGCAAAAGACTTGGGCGTGCGGATAATGAACTGAATGCCAGTTTCTTTTCTAGAAATAATCTCAAATGATGCGGAGATCTGCCGAAAGGTCAGTCTATCTCGCCATGATCTTTGTTCCAATAATCCCATTATCAAGTTAAAAAGTTGAGTGTTAGAAACATTCTGAATTTTAGTATCAACCGGCGGAGTGATTTCCAGTAACAAAAACGGCTCCCGAAGGTGCCGAATTAATCTAATGAGCTTGATTACAATGTCTACAATGACAATTGCAACCAGTGCGATCAGGAGAACAAATAGTAGCTCCTTGAAAAAGTATAGGAGCTTGTTTAATATCCCGACCACGGCCGGCAAAGTAATGTCCTTGATTGAAATACCCATATTTTCCTCATTGCCCGCCTCCTTTTATCCCTAATTCGGTTTTAGCACATCTGTAGCAATAAAGTAAAGAAAAATCTTAATAAATACTACTTGACAGCTAACACCATAGGGATATAATAACACTATAGGGATAGTAAGGGAGGGCTTGATGGAATCTAACGTTGAAGTAATAAAAGAGCAAAATTCGCTTAATTTTGATATTCCAAGGGAATCAGAGATATGTTCTATTTCGGTGGACGATTGCAGGAAGATACTCGATAAATATGAGCTAACAGACGAGCAGCTTTCACATATAAAGAATAGCATCATTGGTATTGCAGATAGTATTATTAATAATTACATCGATGAATACCTTTAATTCTTCAAATTTAGAATATTTCAAGGCGGTCATTTATTGCCGGGTCTCATCGGAAAAGCAAGTTAAGGAGGGAAACGGCCTAGATAGCCAAGAACATCGTTGCAGGGATTATGCTAAATCTCTTGGCTTAGAAGTGGATTGCGTTTTCCGTGATGAAGGTATTTCCGGTGGTCTCTTTGACCGACCGGCTATGCAGTCGCTTATAAAATATCTAGATAAAAATTGGCAGACCAAATATGTTGTAGTTTTTGACGATCTCAAAAGATTTGCCAGAGATGTAGAGGTCCACATAAGACTAAAAACAGAGCTAAGGGTTCGCGAGGCCAAGCCTTGCTGTTTGAATTATAATTTTGATGATAGCGCCGAGGGAGAATTTGTCGAAACAATCTTTGCCGCTCAAAACGAACTTGAACGAAAACAAAACCGCCGGCAGGTTTGTCAGAAGATGAAGGCTAGATTGGAGCGTGGATATTGGTGCTTTCATCCCCCAGTTGGCTATGAGTATAAAAAAGATAAAGAACACGGCAAGCTTATCTCACCGATTCCGGAGATGTCTGTGATTATCGCCGAAGGTCTCAATGCTTTTGCTAATGAGAAAATTGTAAGTCAAGTCGGTTTACTGCGATTTTTTGTTACTAAAGGCTTACCGAATCTCAGGGGAATAAAAAAATTTGATTTAGACCATATCAAAACGTTTCTAACACAACCGCTTTACGCTGGAATTATAGAATATCCACTCTGGGGTATAGCTCGCAGAAAAGCACATCATGATCCGATTATTAGTATCCGAACATACGATAAAATCCAGGACAGGCTAAGGAAGCCCGAAAGAAAACCTCGAGAAAGTGATAACTTGGAGTTCTCTTTAAGAAGGATGGTTAATTGCTCGGTCTGCGGTAAGAAAATGACCGGCAGTGTTAATAGAGGGAAAAATAAAAACAAATACTATCCTCACTACACTTGTAATAATAGAGAGTGTACAGCAACCCCCAAAAACATAACTGCTTCAAAGCTAGAAAACGATTACATTGAATTATTAAAAAGAATATCAGTCGATCAGGACATTCTAAAGCTAGGCGAAATAATTGCACTCAAGACTTGGGAAAGAAAAACTCAAGAGCTTCATATTACCGCAGAGAGAAAAGAGGCCGAAAAAGAGGAGCTTGATGCGTCCATCCGCAATTATATTGATCTCGTGGCGTCTGCAAGGTCTGACAGCATTAGAAACCGTTATGAAGAGAAGATTGAAGAGCTTGATAAGAAAATTAAGCAACTGGAATATGAGTGTAAAAAACAAAAAACGCCCGATATCAGCGAGGCGCTTAAATTAACTCTAAAACTCCTTGGAACACCGGCAGAAACATGGAAAAACTCGAGTAAACAGCTCAAAATTGTCATCCATAATATGATCTTTGCCGAGAATCCGAAATACTGCTTAAATACCGGATTTGGAACACCCAATTTGTCGCTCCCATTCCATATAAAAGACCATGTTGGGGGTGGAAATGGGGATTTGGTGGGCGTAGAGGGACTTGAACCCCCACGGATTGCTCCACTAGTTCCTAAGACTAGCGTGTCTACCAATTCCACCATACGCCCGCAAACACTGGTAATTATAGCACATTCCAATGTCTATGTCACGATAATTCATTCCACTCTTATATTGAAATCTTATCCTTAAATTTTTCGAAAGTCTTATCTCCAATACCGTTGATATTTTTGATCTCTTCGATTGATTTGAAACCGCCGTGGCTAGTACGATATTCAATAATTCTAGCCGTATAGGCGTCGCCAATCCCCGGCAGAGAATTTAGCTCCGCGCCTGTAGCTGTATTCAAATTTATTTTGCCGGATAACGTTGGTTGTTTACTGCTACTAGATGCGGGCGCTTGGGTAGATGCCCCAGCCACAACTCCCTGTTCTGCAGATACACTCGTAGTTTCTCCCGTGCTCTGTTTACTATCTAAAGAGGTTATTTTTTCTTCCAGCTGTCGCGTTTTCGCTTCCATGCTCTGAACTCTAGTGTCCAATTCCTCTACGCTAATGATCTGATGCTTATTAGCAGCTTCGCGACCATGTTCACGCCATAACAAATATCCTCCGCTGATGATTACCAAAAACAACAAAACACCCCCGATATACCAACGATATCGTTCTATAATATCATCAAAACTCACTGGTTTCTTCTCTGACCCCTTCATTTTTTCTGCCCGTCTTTGTTTCGATTATCTTCTTTGATACTTCGTCAGCTTTTTTGCCCGTTATCTCTAAAAGTGGTTTCTCATTTATTCGAGAATAAACTTTATAAACTGTTCCCCCAAAATTGATATCGTTCGGAGCATCAACAATCATAATATCATAATAATCGTTAATCTCACCACTTACTATGACTGGATTGTCTGTATTTAACCCCCTCAGAAACCACTGCTTGCCCTTCTTTTCCTTTTCACATACCTCACATATCGCTTCGAAAACTAATTCAGGATTAGATGTTCTTCCTTCTGGCATTTCTGTAATAGGCATTCTTTCTGGTCCCATTTTACCTCTCATTCAAAATGTTTAAATTGTTCAAATTTTTTCATTTTTTCTTTAAGTTTATTATATTTTAGCAAACTTGGATCTTTTGAAACAATCTTTTGGGCAGACACAGAAGACTTTCTAACTAAATCGGCATTGCTCAAATCAGCAAATCTAATATCTATAAAGCCTGACTGTTTTAGCCCGAAAATATCTCCAGCACCACGATTTTTTAGATCAAATTCCGCCAATTTGAAGCCGTCGCTTGTCTCTTCCATCCTTTTTAATCTTTGCAACGAATTTTGGCTAGCTGAATTGCTAAACAAAAAACAAAAAGATTGATGCTCTCCACGTCCCACACGCCCACGGAATTGGTGTAGCTGAGCCAAGCCGAATCGCTCAGCATCTTCAATCATCATGATGCTAGCATTAGGCACATCCACCCCTACCTCGACTACCGAAGTACTTACCAATATATCTAGTTCCTTACATGCAAATTTACTCATGATCTCGTCTTTTTCTTTGCTTTTCATTTTGCCGTGCAGCATCCCAATTTTTAGATCCGGGAAAAACTCTTTTGATAATTTTTCATACTCTCCTACCACTGTCTTCCGGTCCAAATCAAATAGATCCATTCCTATATTTTGATCTTTGATCTTTGATTTTTGATCTCTCGTCATCTGTTCTTCTATTAATGGGCAAATGACAAACACCTGCCTTCCTGTCTTCACATGCGCCCGAATAAATTCATAAGCCTTCTGCCGATGAATTTCATCCACTACCCGTGTTTTTATTTCTTTGCGATTTTTTGGTTTTTCTTTTATCAGTGACACTTCGAGCTCACCAAACAATACTAATTGCAATGAACGCGGTATTGGCGTGGCAGTCATTGATAGAAAATGAGGAACAAATCCTGAGCTTTGAGCTTTTATCTTTGAGCTTTTATGACATCTATCCTGAGATGTACTGCTTACATTTATTTTTTTGTTATAAGAATTATCAACAAATTCATTAATTAGAAATTGATCATTTGAAACTTCATTGGTTATTGGGTATTGGGTATTAGTAATTTCTTTCAGTTTTGCCCTCTGCGAAACTCCAAATCTGTGTTGTTCATCCACCACTACCAGCCCCACATTTTCCACCGGTTCTTTCAAGTGCAACAACGCATGCGTACCAATTATAATATCATTTTTTGGTTTAGCTTCTTTGATAGTGTCATTCTGAGGAACTGCCATGCCTTGCCCTGCCTGCCGGCAGGCAGGCGGCAGGCAGGAAGAATCTTCATAATTATTTTTTTCATCTACATTTTGATCCCTCGTGTCTACTCGGGACAAGCCTTTGATATTTAATTTTTTGTTTTTCGTCGACGAAGTAATTAAACAAATATTAATATCAAATTTCTCAAAAAGCTTAGTAAAGGAGTCATAATGTTGCTTGGCCAATATCTCTGTCGGTGCCATAAGCATCACTTTGTGACCTGCTTTAACCACTGCATACGATGCAATTGCAGCCACCACTGTCTTGCCGCTACCCACATCACCATTGAGCAACCTATTCATTGGCACACAATGAACTAACTTATAGTCATTCTGAGGAACCGAAGAATCTACCTCTTGCTTTTGTGTTTGATGTTTTTTTGTATCTTTTATCTTGTATCTTGTATCTTCGGCTGAGATATCAGCGATTATCTCCTCCACCGCTTTTTTCTGATCTCCCGTCAATTCATAAGGCAACCGGCTGATAAATTCGTCTATTTTGCCATCTTCAACGTCAATCACAGGTGCAATATCTTGTTGGATTTCTGCCTTTAACACTTGCCCACGCAATGATATTAAAAATAGTTCGTCAAAAGCCATACGCTCGCGTGCTTTATTAAGCTCATTCATATCTTTGGGTGTATGCAATACCTTTATCGCTTCGTCCAAAGAAAATAAGTTATTTTCTGTAATGATTTGTTGTGGCAAAAAATCATCAACTTCCGATATCATCTTGGCTACATGCGACACAATTTTGCTAATATAATAACTCGACACACCGTTCGTTTCCCTATATACCGGCACAATTTTGGGCTTTTCCGCCCAATCCGGCGATTCCATCACATAAGTTTTGTTAAAAAAATCCCAATTTACCTTGCCGTGCAATATTATCTCTCTACCGGTCCAAAGCATCTTAGCCAAATACGGCTGATTGAACCAAACGATTTTGATGGTACCAGTACCATCTTCCACTATCGCCTCAGTAACTGTAAACCCCCGCCTTCTAGTCTTTTTATTGGCAATCTCTACAACCCTAGCTTTTATTGTTGCTGAACTATCAAATCCGTTGTCATTCCCGCGCAGGCGGGAATCTACCTCATAATGATCTTTCGCATTTTTTTGATTTTGATTTTTAATATTTTGATCACTTTCACTTGAATTTTGAACTTTATTTGTTATCGAATATTTTCTCTCAATATTATGTGTCTCCATTCCATATTTTTGATTTTTAATTTTTAATTTTTGATTTACAATATCAGCAATCTTACTGATATCGCTGTAATCTAAATATTTCCTCGGGAAATAGTAAATCAAATCGCCAATAGTTTCCACTCCCAATTTAGCCAGCTTTTTACCGCTCTTCGGCCCTACCCCAGGCAAATACTGCACCCCCGTCTCAAATTTTTCATTTTCTGTGTCCACAATTCTACTCAATTCTTAATTCTGTATTCTTCCCACTTTATAAACTTTATGAACTTGATAAACTTTCCACTTTTCCCTTTCACCTTTCACCTTTTCCCTTTCTATTTATTCCTTTTCGCATTTACCTTTTTGCATTTCGCATCTTGCATATTGCCTTCACCTTCTTACCAATTGTCTATCTATCGTCTAGCAATTGTATTTACAATCGTATGACCATTCTACATTCTACATTCTACATTCTACATTCTACATTCTACATTCTACATTCTACATTCT
>CAYMCH010000058.1:6669-6885 GCA_964389035.1 uncultured Candidatus Saccharibacteria bacterium
ACTAAAATATTATATCTCAATCTCATAAATTTGACAATCTTATTGTTTTATGTTATTAATAAATCATTCTGTACCACTTTGCACCGAAAGGAGGTGCAAGCATGTTCGACATTAACATGATGAACTATGTCCCAGGTTTCTACCTGGGGCTACCCTTCTCCTAATCCGAGCCCCAATATTTGGACAATTTCTTTTATTCTAAGAAAGACTTGCGGT
>CAYMCH010000059.1:0-6862 GCA_964389035.1 uncultured Candidatus Saccharibacteria bacterium
AACCGAAAGTGTTGTTGATGTCACTAAAAGTTTACCCGAAATTCCAAATAATAATTTAATTATTCCCAAAATTTCTGCCAAAGCTCCTGTATCGTGGAAAGTTAAAAATACCGAGCCTGAAGTACAAGACAAACTACAAAAAGGCGTTGTTCATTTAGCAAATACCGCCATTCCTGGGCAAAATGGCAATGTATTTATTACCGGTCATAGTTCAAATTATTTTTGGGTCAGCGGTTCTTATAAAGATATATTTGCGCTACTAAACAAATTAGTCATCGGCGATTTAATATATATTAATTACAACAAAACAGTATATATATACAAAACAGTTGAGATTAAAACAGTCAAACCAACTGATCTCAGCGTGATGAATAGTAATGATAAACCAGAGCTTACTCTCATGACATGCACGCCTGTCGGCACCAGCATTAACAGATTAATAATTAAATCATCGCAAATTTCCCCGAATACTAACAATAATACCAAATTTGACGGCAACACCATTTCTAATTCTGCCCTCAAAGGAGTTCGATGAAGCATTAATTATTGAATCTGAGCTAAATAATATTTTCCACTCTGGTATATGTACAACTCTTTCTTTTTTCCACCAAAAGTAAATTTTGCTTCTGAGGCGTCAGGCAAATTTACTAAAAGCGTGTCATTTAATCCCATGTCATCAACAATCCTAATCTCACTGCCTTGCTGATATGCCAAATGATGATAATCTGGATACCAAATGACTACATTTATTTTTTTGGAGTAGCGAGTTATTAAGTTGTCGTCAATCCAAATTTCGTAATCATTATACTTTAATCCCTTGGGAGCATTTTCTGCTAAAGTTGATGTTGGTGAGTTAAGATAATTTATTTTTGAAACCTCTGTTAGTTCCTCTAATTTTATTTTGTCCTTAAACAACATCGTAGGACTATAGTAATTCACCATCTCTTCTGCTACCAAAGACCTCACACTCCAGTCGTGATACCCTTCTTTTTTAACTAAAATATCATAATATCCCGGAGCAAGAACGTAAGAATTATCAATTTTTACTGGTTTGCTCTCACCATTTATAGTGATCGAATCAGGTTTAGGATTTACCGACAATACTATCATTCCGGTTTTTATTATTTTCCGGCTTGATAGGTTAATTTTATACCCCATGGAATATACTATTAAATAAGTCGAGATTAATAAAATTATCAACATAACAAAAGATTGACCCAAAATTATCTTCGGCAATCTTTTGGTCCTAGAATTATTCATGTTTATTATATTATCAGATTATAAGCTATATTAAAACTTTTTTTCCTTGAATTATAAGCGAAATTAGCTTAGAATAGTTTTGTTTTAATTATTTGGGAGTATTTATGCCAAAATATATTATTAGAGGCGGAAAATCATTGTCTGGAGCAGTAAACATATCAGGGGCTAAGAATTCTGCTTTAAAAATTTTAGCAGCTTCAATCATGGCAGAGGGTGAATCTACCATTTACAATGTGCCAGATATTATTGACATCAACAAAATGGAAAACATACTTCGTCAAATAGGTGCATCAGTTAACAAAAAGGGGAATACAGTAACAATTAATCCTAAAGGCGTAAACACGACTATTCTTGACCCAGCTTATACTAAAAAAATTAGAGCTTCAATTGTATTGGTCGGACCAATGCTATCTAAATATGGCGAAGTCACCATAACTGAACCTGGCGGATGCCTCATTGGAGTTCGTTCTATAAATGATCATATAGATTTGTTCAAACAATTCGATGTTGAAGTTATTCAAGAAGGCAACAATTTTATTTTTAAAGGCAAACCAAAAGCAGGCGAAATCATCCTATGTAAAATGAGTGTTACAGCCACCGAAAACGCTATTATGGCAGCAGTTTTATCCGAAGGGAAAACATTCATTAGAGTTGCTGCCGCTGAACCGGAGATAAAAGATCTTGCTAACTATTTAAATTCTATGGGAGCTGATATAAAAGGAGCAGGAACTCACGATATTGAAATTAATGGAGTCAAAGAATTAAAAGCAGTTGAACATCATGTAATTTCAGATCGCATAGAAGCAGCTACATATATTATGGCTGCTATAATTACGAATTCAGAAATTACTGTAGGGCCTCTTATTCCTAATAATCTCAATATTGTATTAACAAAATTATCAAAAATTGGTGCAAATTTTGAACTTATAAATAAAGATAACGAGATATTTATTAAAACTCTTCATCACGACCAGCTCAAAGCAATTGACATTGACACTAGAACATACCCAGGATTTCCTACCGATCTTCAATCAGTTTATGCAGTTCTTATGACACAAGCTTATGGTAAAACTCGCATTTTTGAAACTCTTTTTGAAAGTCGCTTTGGTTATATCGAGGAGCTAAAACGCATGAATGCAAAAATAGAGATAATAAGTCCTCATATTATTGAAATATACGGATACAACCAATTGAAAGCTCAAGAGATAGATGCTTTTGATATCCGAGGTGGTTCAGCTTTAGTTTTAGCAGCTTTAGTTGCTAATGGTGAAACAGTAATTAATCATGTCGATATGATTGAAAGAGGATACGAAAATATGGATAAAAAATTAGCAATGATATCAGCTGATATTCAAAGGATAGAGTAACATGGTCACAAAAATTGCAATAGATCTCGGTACTTCCAATGTACTAGTATTTGTTCCAAAAAAAGGAGTTGTAGTAAATGAACCCTCAGTTGTGGCTCTTCAGGCTGTTGACTCAAAAATTATGGCCATAGGCATGGAAGCCAAAGAGATGATTGGACGCACACCAGAAAGCATCATCGCTTCACATCCGCTTCAAGATGGTGTTATTGCCAATTATCGCGTTACTCGTTCTATGCTCAAAAGTTATATCGATAAAGTAATGGGTAGAGTTAGATTTTTTAAACCAGAAATAATGATTTCTGTTCCAGCAGGAATTACATCCACCGAAAAAAGAGCTGTAATTGACGCTTGCACCTCGGCAGGAGCAAAAGAAACCTACATTATCAAACAACCCATTGCTGCCGCCCTTGGTGCGGGAGTGCCAATCGCGACTCCTTCTGGAAATATGATTATCGACATCGGTGGCGGTACAGCAGAAGTTGCAGTCATTGCCCTTGGCGATATTGTTACTTCCAAATCTGTTAGAGTAGGAGGTTTGAAAATTGACAAAGCGATTTCAAATTACATCCGCAAAAAATATAATATGGTTATTGGCGAGCAAACCAGCGAAGAGATTAAAATTAAAATCGGCTCTGCTATCCCACTTAAAAAAGATGAAAAAATGGAGATATCAGGTTCTAACGCAATTACCGGTTTACCTGAAAGTGTAGTTATTTCATCAGAAGATGTGGTAAAAGGCATTAAAGCTCCTTTGTTAGACATAATCAATACTGTAAAAGAAGTTTTGCAAAATACCCCTCCCGAATTAGCCAGTGACGTAATGGATAAAGGAATTATTATCACTGGTGGCGGAGCTCAATTGCAAAATATTGATACATTATTAACCAAAGTTACTGGCGTTCCTTGTGAAATAGCTGACGAACCTTCTCTTTGTACTATAAAAGGTTGCGGTATCGCTCTAGATCACCTAGAATCGTACAAAAAATCTATCTTGTGGGCCAAAAATTAAAATTTTCAAAATGAATATTGGTATCAATGCTACATATTTATCTCAAAAAAACAAGACAGGGATTGAAAATTATTCTTCTTCCGCAATTTATAGTTTGCTTGAGAATGATAAAAACAATAGCTATTCACTGTTTAGCCAATTAAAATTGCCAGATCAAGCAATAAAAATCAATTCGAAAATACGAATATTTTATTCGCCGTTTATGAAAGGATGGCATACATTTCGTTTGCCTCTAGCTTTATTGCAACATCCTGTCGACATTTTTTTTGATCCCGGTTATTCGACACCACCATTTGTAAAAATTCCCACTGTATCAGTTGTCCATGATTTAGCTTTTAAATTTTTTCCTGATGCATATTCCAAATCTCAATTATCCTCATTGAATAATGCTTTTAGTAAAGTATCCAAAAATGCTGCGGGAATAATTTTTACTAGTCGCAACACTCAGAAAGATTTTTTTCATTATTATCCTAATTTTCACGGTAAGACTAAAGTTATTTTACAGAGCTACAACCAAGCACTTTTTTCAAAACAAAATTTATCTCACAAATCTCAAGTCAACATTCCTGATAAATATATATTGTCTATAGGCAGATTAGAAAAGCGCAAAAACATAATTGTTTTAATTAGAAGTTATATCGAAATGAGAAAAAATAATCCCGATATTAAAGAAAAACTACTTTTAGTCGGCAAAGCAGGAATAGGCTATGAGGAAATTAAAAAAGAAATATTAGCATCAGGAAATTACAAAAATGATATTATTGAAATAGGCTACGCACAAAACAACGATTTGCCTTCTATTTACTTCCACTCTTCGCTTTTTGCCTTTCTTTCGTTATATGAAGGCTTTGGCATTCCAATATTAGAAGCATTTGCGTCAAATGTCCCTGTGTTATGCTCCAATACTTCGTCTTTACCTGAGGTTGCCGGAGATGCTGCCATATATACTGATCCAAAAAATATATTAGAAATTTCCAAAAAAATGGCTGAGATTATTACAAACAACAAAATCCGTGATAATATTATTCAAGAAGGAAAAAAACAGCTTTCAAAATTTAATTGGGGCAAATTTTCTTCTGAATTATTAACTTTTCTCACAGAGGTGTATGAAAGTCGCAATAGTACATGATTTTTTAATAAAAAACGGCGGAGCCGAAAAAGTTTTAGAAGTACTTCATGCCATTTATCCGGATGCACCGATATACACTTTACTTTATAACCAAGAGGGAACAAAAAACAGATTTTCCTCAAATGATTATCAAATAATTACCTCATATTTACAATCTTATCCTAATTTTATTCGGAAAAGATCTAAATTATTGTTATACAAATTTCCCAAAGCCATAGAGGAGTTCGATCTATCTTCTTATGATATTGTGATATCCAATTCAAATTCTTTTGCCCATGGTGTAATTACTAAACCAAATACTTTGCATGTATGCTATTGTCAATCCCCGACGAGATATCTCTGGGATTGGCATCATGAATATTTAGAAGAGAATAATATAAGCACTAACATTATCGGTATAAAAATTCGTGAAATGTTGAGTAAAATTAGAATTTGGGATTATTGCGCTGCCAGCCGAGTAGATGATTGGATAGCAAATTCCCAGAACGTAGCCGATCGCCTTACAAAATATTATCGTGTGAAAAGTAAAATTTTTTATCCTTCGGTTAATATTAACAAGATTCCTTTGAGCACAAATAACCAAGGCTATTATTTAATAATTTCACGATTATCAGCTTATAAAAAGATTGATTTGGCCGTAAAAGCTTTCAACAAAAATGGAAAAAAACTTATCGTTGTCGGAGAAGGCAGCGAGTATAGAAAATTAAAAGAAATGGCGAATACTAACATTACATTTAAGGGGTATCTAGAAGATAACAAGGTTATAGAATTGCTAACAAATTGTAAAGCTCTTATTTTCCCCGGAGAAGAAGATTTTGGCCTAACACCAATTGAAGCTATGGCGGCAGGCAAACCAGTAATTGCATTCAACAAAGGTGGTGTTCGAGAAACCGTTATAAACAATATTACAGGATTATTTTTTAACCAACCTACTCCTGAATCTCTGAATGACTCCATAATTAGGCTTGATAATAATTACGATTCATTTATACCAAGTAATTGCAGAAAAAGAGCAGAAGAATTTTCTACAAAATTATTCAAAAATACTTTTTCTCAATATATTAATTATTTATTTAACAAAAAGACAAATGCCAAATAATCTTACAAAAATTAAACTATTTGGCGTTAAACTAAATCCGTTATTTAAACATGAAGCAGTCAATAAAATATGCCAGCTTGATCAAAAAAAACAGTCATCTTTAGTGTGTACAGTTAATGTAGAATTTATTATGAGAGCTCAAAATAATCATAATTTTATGAACATCTTAAACGATAGATCAGCAATAAACTTAATAGACGGGACTGGAATAGCTTGGGGATGTTCATTATTAAACTCTTGGCGTCCTAAAATTGAAGTAATCAATCAAATATATGTAACAATTCATTTATTATTATACCTTATTTTTTATCCGTTTATTATCCAATATGCTTTAAGAAAATATCCAAAAACTTCCGGTTCAGATATAATATGGGATCTCGCCCAAAAATGTGCCGAGAATAAAAAAACTATTTTTTTACTAGGAAACAAAAATGGTCTTGATCCAAATTCAGCGCAGAAAGCATCATTAATTTTACAAACTAAAATCTACAATCTTAAAATTGCTGGTACATTATCTGCATCAAAAAATAAAGATGATGAAAAAAGAATTATTGAAACTGTTAAAAAAAGCGAAGCAGATATTTTACTCTGTTCTTTTGGCTCGCCCATGCAAGAAGAATGGTTGTCAAAAAATTTGGCTAAAACTGGAGCCAAAATCGGCATAGGTCTCGGCGGTACTTTTGATTTTCTTTCTGGGGAACAAAAAAGAGCTCCAAAGTTTATTAGATATATTGGATTCGAATGGTTTTACCGATTACTTCTTCAACCCAAAAGACTAAAAAGGCAACTCGCCATAATTCAATTTATTAAAAAGATTTATTACGAAAGGATGGGATTTTGATTTGCAATAACTATTATAATTTTAAATTACTAAATTCAATATAGTTTACAGAATTTCGACAATTACTAGCATTTTAAATAATAATTTTAAAAAGCACTTAAAAAATATTGTGAAATTTATAATAATTATTTATAATTTATAAATACTGATTCTTATG
>CAYMCH010000060.1:0-6626 GCA_964389035.1 uncultured Candidatus Saccharibacteria bacterium
ATTAACTACTCGCTACTTACTACTACCTACTATCTGTATTCCGAATCCTTAATTCAAATTTCACCATAATACATTTTGCATCTTGCATTCCCCCTACCTCCTAATAAGCTGCTAACTACAACCTATCCCCTGACTAAGAGTGGTTTTCTATTCTAATATTGAGAACAATATTTTTACCTGCCTTAGTATTTAGATGTTTGATAAGTCTTTCGCATTGCATTTGCATCTCCTGAGCGGCTGCTGCAGAGTCAACTGCAACTTTTAGTGTGCCTCGAGAGAAAGATATTGGGTTAAATGCTCCTTTTGCCCATTGGTCAGCCCAAAAACAAATCTGAGAGCTTGTAGTAGCTGAAGAAAGCCCCTTATCTCTCAAGGCATCATGAATAAAATCACCAAGTTTGTCCATAAACACATTTTATCTTATTAGTGGTTTGATTCCTAGAAAAAGGTTATGGGATCTAGTAAGTAGGGAGTAGCAAGTAGTGAGTAGTAAGTATTTATAATAAACTGCTATCCTCAAGGTACTTCACCGAAGGATTTTTGTATTGTTTTATTAAAAAAATTTGGTAGATTTCTGTTTGCAGATAGCTTGAACTTCGAGTAATGAACCAATGAATTATTGAGTTATCTATTGAAAATAAACAATACTACACAATATAATTATACATAGACCATATTAATTATCTAATATTGTTAAAATAAAAAACTGTTACAAAGTGTAAAAACAAAAAAACACCGCTTAAACAGTGTTTTTTTGTATGTGAACTAATTAACTTCTGCTTCGTCTTCTCTATTGTTTATCGGCGATTCAACTGTTGCATCAGAATCAGTGTCATTGTCGGTATTAACATTATTATCTCCTTGATCGCCGCATTGTCCTTGATGCGGGCATCCATAACATCCATCCATATATACTCCAAATATTAATAATATTTTTTGTATAGTATAGTGCGTGGTAATAATAGTGTCAACGGCGCAATAAGTGTTTAATTTTATAAACAAAAGTGATTAGATAAAAATATCATGTCGGAAGGAGTACGGAATGGTAAAGCGCGCTTGGGAATATATAGCAATGTGCGACGACGAGAGCGGTTTTGCTCCTGTTGTCAACGAGAAAATGGTACCGGATTTGCCTTCGGTGTCTATTCTTCATTCGTTCTGGGAAATGTTGGCCAAGTATGGAATGGTCGATATCGTTTCCAGCCCTCCTCTTAATGTCCGTATGGTGTTTCGGACAAAATGGAATATGCTGTCACGATATGTGCCGGCAGGCGTAATTCCATTTTCATATGACATAGTACGCCTTTCCTACAGGTCTGTCACCGGACGCCTGATGATGACTTCTCTAGACTTTAGGCATCTTGGCGGCGAGATACGTGTCTATGTGGGCTGTAAGAACCCAGACCCGATACCGTGGGCAAAAGCAACAAGCTTCTACACGGCCAACGGTATGAAATTTCATTTAAACAACAGTTTGGCTATAGAAGCTGCGCTGGAAGAAATGGCATTGCAAGACAGGTTGCTGGGGTTAATGGATCTTCTCAGCAACGGCGGGGATAGGATAGAAGTGATCCCGACTCTTCGTATAGTCCTCGACCGTTTGGCTGATGATAAAACGGTCAGGGTATAGGCAAACCTCTCGCGACGTGAACAACACCGGGCCCCGATAACTCGGGGCCCAGCAACTTAGTTTACTATAATAGGTTCAAAATCTTTTTCTGTGCATCCTGGGTACAAGTCAAGCTTGGTAATACCGCATGCTTGCATGTGTTTTTGTCTAATCTTGTGCCACTCACTTTGCAATATTTCTCCTATCCAGACATCATACCAGCGCCCTTGAATCCACTTGTGTTTGCGGAACACACCAGCATCCTTAAAACCTACTTTGCGAAGTACTGCTTGGCTAGCTTCATTACCGTCGCCACGATCGCTTACATACACAAAGGCGATAAGTTTGTTTAGACCGTTGGCTGCCAATGCTTCAAAAGCATATTCAACCATAGCGATTTCAGCAACAGCGGCAATTCCCTTGCCCCAGTATTCTTTGTTAGCGATAAGAATGCCTAGCTCAGCACAGCTATCTTTTAAATTGATATCGTGTAGTCCGCAACCGCCAATAAAACTGCTGTCGGCGTAGATTGACCAATTAAGAATATCATTTTCCGTTGCCTTATTGCGGTACCAGTCAAGCTCCATTTCTTCGGTCGCAGGGCCTATGCGCATAAACATGCGTGTGCGATTATCAAGCCATGCAGCTACCTTTTTGGCGCAATCGGGGATGTTTTTTGGCGAACAAAGCTCGATGGTCATCGGCTTTTGTCCTTTATCTTTGCGCTCAAATTCTACTAAAATTTGTGGTCCGTACATTTTTTCTCCTCGTTAATACTAAATTATTTACTAATCCTTAGACGCTCGACTGTGTCCAAGATACAACAAAAAACCGCCGTGAGATGATCTGTGGGGCGGTTTTAATATATTTAGATTTGTTTTTAAATATGTAAAAATCCACCCAGCGTATCGTAGTCTCTGGTTGCATTATTGTGCCATTCATTTTTCGGAAAGATTTGGATCATAATACTTGTTTAATTAAATTCACGATAACATATCTGTTATATTTGTCAAATTAAAAAGATTAAAATTGCTAATCCAAAAATAAATTTTACAAAATATGAGAGCGGTGTAGCAAATTTGCCTATTTTTACCCATGGGTACCAAGTGGTCTCCTTGGGATTCCAAGTGGTAAAGGAGCGCACAGGGTTAAAAACAAACCACATAAAATCTTCTAATATACTACCTATTAGATATGCCGATAGTAGAAGCCATAATAATTGGAAACTGAAACCGGCTACCGCAATAGGCAGCAAGATTATCAGAATGGAAAATAGAATATAGTAAGTGATCACATGATACGAAGTGTAGTCGTAATTTTTGTGATAACGAAACCGCCAGCATTTTTTATCGCGTGCCCAGCCTTCTTCCCCTTCGAGCACTGCTTCGGAGTAGGCAAAAGCCACCATCGAGACTAAAACTAGCATGAAAATCAACAGCATCTGATGAAACGGCATAGTTATTCCTTAATTAAATTGATGATCAGTTTTATTATATTCTCTTTTTCTACTGGGTTGCTAACGGCAATTAGCAGGGCTAGTGCTACCATAGCGTTATCATTGATTTTGGGTTCACCATTCTTTTTAGTCAGATGCCCATTGACGCGCAAAAAGTAGATAAATAAGATCGATCCAATGCGCTTATTGCCATCCATGTAGGGGTGGTCTTTAATGGTGAAATATAGCAAGTGCGCTGCTTTTTCCTCAATGCTCTCATATAACTCTTTGCCTTCGAATGTTTGCGAGATAGAACCCAATATACCTTTGATTTTATCTTCGCGTTCTTGGCCGAATAATTGGCTAAAACCATCTTTACCGCCATAATTTTCACGAATGGATTCTACGATCTCTTGTTGATCATCGTAGGTTAATTCATAGCGAATATAGCGATTTACCTTACCGATTTGTAAATTATTGGCGTCAAATTTGTTTAGTAAAACCAGCGATTTTGTATACTCAGATATTATATCAAGAAGTTCCTTCTCATGGCCAATCAACTCACGCGTCTTGGATTTTTCACGAATAAGCTCCACTGTTCTTTGAATTTCAAGTAATTTTTGCTCTTGCTCGGCTATACGGTTTTGGTTGATGACATAGCCATCTACCAAATATTTGCGTAGCGTAGTAGTAGCCCAAACACGAAACTGGGTGGCTTTTTTAGAATTTACGCGATAACCCACCGAAATAATAGCATCAAGATTATAAAATTTGGTCCGATAAGTTCGTTTTTCCCTTTGCTTACCTACATGTTCAAAAAATGAACATGTAGATTTTTCGGATAATTCTTCATTTTTATAAATACCATTCAAATGTCGAGTAACCGATGGTCTCTTGACGCCAAAAAGTCTGGCAATTTCTTCTTGCGTGAGCCAGATGGTGTCATTTTTTATTTCCGTTTTGATCTCCACACCGCCATCAGGGGCGGAGTAGATGATGATTTTGTTGCTAGTATCATTCATGATTTAGTTAGTTCCTTTTTTGAACTAACTTGATTAGTTGGTATCAGACTAATTATAACATATGTTCCATTTTGGAACGTATGGGGTATGAGTGCATTTTTTGCATATATGCTTAAGCATTCCAGTTCTAGATTTTCCATAATTCATAATTTGCTATTCTTAATTCAGATATTTTGCATTTATTGCATATTACTTCGATAATAGACCATCCGCAAGCAAAGTGCATTTTTTGCACATTGCTGGACTATTCCGCCATGCAAATATTATAATAAATGTGGTTTAATATAAATGAAATAATTAATTTAATGGACGTACATGGTTGGCGAACCGATACCACAATTTGTCGAAAATAGAGGCGTTCCAGAAACCACAACCGAGCCAGATAATGATTTTTGGTCGAGCCCCTTGAGAAAAGAACTTTACGATAAAGATAGTCCTTACTATAACCTTGATACCTTGCTTGAAGAGGAAGTCGAACGGGAGACTAAGTTCAAAGATTTATTCGACGAAATATCTCAAGATGGCGATTTGATTGCCGATAGTTCATTTTTACAAAAGATACAAGATTTTCGTCCGATACAAAGAATTGAAATTGCAGCAAAAGCCGGTTCCCATATATACATAGGTGCGAATGATTTTAAAGAATACTTTGATAGGTTCCCAGAAGATGCTAGAATAGCCAATTATGCAGTAGAGACAGGAGTGTTTGGATATGAACATCCTTATGAAGAAGCGATTATTTGGGCAATAGGAACAAAGATGCTCGAAGAAGCAGCAAAGCATGTCCCTGGACAATGGGCTTTTTACCAACGATGTCTTAAAGATCCAAACTCTTATTTGAAGCCTCTTTCATACTCCGGAAATAATTCAATTTTAATTCCTAAATATCTGGAAATTTGCGACAGATCAAATTATGCCCGAGCTTCATTGCTTGGTGACTATAAAAATAATTTTAATCTAGAATCGTTCAATGTCTTCGGTGAGGAAATATCTTCAACAATAAGAGATCTTTTTTATAGAGCAGATAATTTATATAATCACGTCGATTGGGGATATGTTTCTCCTAATATGGAAATATTCCAATCACCGAATTATATTTCATTACCAGATACAGATAAAGCAATATTACTTCAGAAAATTATCGAAAATGCACATAATATGCTCGTGTTCCATGAAGTCTATAATAGTGCTTTTGACCAGAGAGCCCGTTTGCCGCGACCTATTTCGGGCCAAGATAGGCAAGTAATTGGAAGGGGGTTACATTCAATAATATTTGGGACTGATCACAGTAGTTCCGCCTACGGTGCTGAATCTTTACGCGGATTTGTCAAGTACCCCGTTTTTAGACAAAGAGTATGCACTTAAGTTAGTTTTTCTACAAACGGTATATTTGAATTAATTCTCTTTTGTTCGCCTCCTTTCGTATTGTTCTCTGAATTGTTTAGGATTGGTTTTTATTGATGTATGTATTCTATTGGTATTGTAATTGTTTATCGCTAGATAGATAGCTTCTACTAATGCTCCCAAGGATTCATACTGGTTGGTATGACCAAAATCAAGTTTAAAATTGGAGTAAAATGATTCTTGAAAGCCGTTCTCCCATGGTGAACCTTTCTTGCTCATGGAGATTTGGGTTTTGCCTTCTTCTAATCTGACTGTATACTCCACCGACTCATATTCACTACCATGATCGGAGTGGTGGAATAAAGGCCAAGTGCCTTCCCGCTTGATAACCATATTTAGGGCCTCGAGAATCATGTTTTTGTTGTGCCATCTAGAAACGGCGGAACCAATGATCTCTCTGGTGAACAGATCCATAATAGTGGCTAAGTAAATGAATCTACCTCGGAACTCTATAAAGGTAAAATCACTTACCCAGACAACATTCGGTCTGATCGGACACCATCCTTTAATTAAGTTTTGATACTTGGAAGGTGGTCTGTTTTGGTCTCCTTTTTTATTTGGTTTTTGTATTCTGCGCTTATATGGTTTAAGCCCAAACTTTTTCATGACTCGAAGGATTCGTTTTTTATTCATTCCCAACTCTTGAGCGATGCGCTTGTGGCCATAACTGTGGTGGTCGGTTAAGACCGATTCGATTTGACCTTTTAGCTCAAGATCGAGTGCTGGACGCTTCGGCTCATAATACAGGGATGAGCGGGAGATACCGAGACGCTTGGCTAACTCTGTTTTGGTTAGCTTAGTTTTAGTGTTTTCTGTTTCGGTCATCATCTTGGCAACTTCCCCCTTTTTTGCTTATCCAGCTCGTGGGTAAGTTTGCCAACCAACTCATATAAACCTTGATTTTGACGTTTAAGGCGGGAATATTCAGCGATGCTAACTTGACTTGCCGTATCTCGTTCTATCCAGCTGTAAACAGTACTCTTACTAACTCCATGTTCTCTGGCAGCTTGGGCTGCCGGTACTCCGTCAACTTTAATCCGATGCATAATTTGTTCCCGGATCTCTTTTTTGATTGGTATAAATGACATAACTTGCCTCCTTTTTGATAATTGTCTCAAGGTGCATACTCTATGTCTAGTTTACAGGGTACCTGCCA
>CAYMCH010000061.1:0-386 GCA_964389035.1 uncultured Candidatus Saccharibacteria bacterium
AAAAACACCGCCATGAACCGCGGCAAAATCAAAGATTTTGACCTGGTACATGGCGTCGCCATCTTTTACAACACTTATATTCTCTTGTCTTTAGTAGATAATAACCTTGAATTACAAAATCCATAAGCTTTACAAATTTATAAAATTTCGACGGTCGCAAGCGCTTTCGACATACCATGTTCTTATTAGTGTTAAATCTGTGTTTATGATCAGTGGTTGTTAAGCCTAGACATTTTGTAAAGTATATGAGAATTATTATGTAATTCAAGGTATTCAATAAAACCAAAGAAAAGAAATATATTTGGTTTGAACTCAAAATTAACAGAAAAATTATCGTAAAAAATAGAGTTATATATTTATCTTTATAAAAGAGTTATAATAAGAAT
>CAYMCH010000061.1:409-6187 GCA_964389035.1 uncultured Candidatus Saccharibacteria bacterium
AAAGGAGGGTTAGATGGATTATGCAATTTTACTGGCAGGGTTTGCCGGAGGGATTATTCGTGGGCTTGTTGGCTATGTCAAATATGTTTCTTCTTACAAAAACGTAATTTTCAAGTGGCCTTATTTTTTATCAATGACTATAGGTTCTGGCATTATTGGTTTGGCTGCTGGTTGGTTGGTAAAAGGAGTAGTCGAACAAGATGGCACTTTAGAGGTGACTAATTTCTATGCCTTTATCGCAGGATATGCTGGTGGGGATTTTATCGAAAATGTTTACAAGATTATTACTAAGAAATCTTCTTTGTACTCCTTATCAGAATTGACTACTAAGAAATAATAATATAAAAATTTAGAAACAGATATCAATAATACAACAATATTATTGAATTATTGTGATAAATATTGTTGTATTATTAGCTAAAATATTTTTTTGCGAAAAAACTTATTACTTATTATAATACAATTATGATTTTAGGTGCATTATTACTTAATTTTGTGAACAAACAACCTTTTAGCTAAACATAATAAATTTATTAAAAAAAGTATTTACTATATTGAATCTCCAATTTATGTAGATGTAGATATCTGTATTAAAATCATTTGTTTTGAGTTATTTTTTTGGTTTGTACCAAATAAAAATTTATAGGAATATTTAGAAAATGATCAAATTTATCGATTTATTTTTACATGTTGATAGATACCTGGCAGATATTATTAGTTTTTTTGGCAGTTGGACATATGTTATTTTATTTGTAGTAATATTCGTTGAAACAGGTTTAGTAGTAACCCCATTTTTGCCAGGCGATGCACTTCTTTTCGCTGTTGGTACTTTTGCTGGTGCTGACATGCTAAATATTTGGGGTGCTTATTTTACTCTGCTAATCGCGGCAATTTTAGGAGACACGGTCAATTATTGGATTGGAAATTACATAGGTCCTAAGGTTTTCAATGAACGAAAATCTCGTTTTTTTAAGAAAGAATATTTAGATAAAACTAATCATTTTTACGAAAAATATGGCGGGAAAACTATTATTATTGCTAGATTCGTACCAATCGTACGTACTTTTGCCCCATTTGTTGCTGGGGTTGGGAAGATGCATTATGCTACATTTTTATATTACAATGTTTTCGGCGGATTTATTTGGGTCACTTTATTGGTATCTTTGGGATATTTTATGGGGGGGGTACCTCTTATAAAAGCCAATTTTGAGTACGCAATATTTGTAATTGTTGCCCTTTCGTTGCTTCCAATGCTTCTAGAATATATAAAGCATAAACGTTCAAGCATTAATAACAAAGAGCTTAATAAAAATCAATAAGGAAAAATTTAGAATGAGTTATTTTTTACAACATTAGTAGATTTCTGCTATTATTATAATAATGATTAAAATCGATCAGAAGATATCAGTGGTTATTTGTGCATATAATGAAGCAGATAATATTGCTAATGTTTTAAAAGTATTAGAAAAGATTGATTGGTTAGATCAAATTATCGTGATCGATGATTGTTCGGAAGATAATACTTCACAAGTAGCTAGAAATTTTGATAAAGTTACGATAATAACTCATTGCAAAAATCAGGGCAAAGGCGGGGCACTAGCTACTGGTATCGACAAAGCAGAACATGAATTGATAATATTTTTAGATGCTGATTTATTGGGTCTCTCGGAGCTTCATCTTAAAAAACTTGTTGCCCCGCTGTTGTTTACGGGTGAAGCTGATATGACTTTAGGAGTTTTTGGCAAGGGAGAAATATCGGCTACCAATATTGCAAATCGCATGATACCTGGAATTTCTGGACAAAGAGCGGTATGGAAATCTAAATTACCAGATACCAAATTATTGCGTGAAAAAAGATTTGGCGTAGATATATTTTTAACTCATCATATTGAAGAAAATAGAGAAAAAGTAATCCAACTAGATGGTTTGTCGCAAGTGACTAAGGAAGATAAATCAAAAAATGTTTTTGAAGCTATGGGTAAGAGGTTTAAGATGTATGGAGAAATTATTAAAACTATTAATGACGAGAAAAAGCATAAGTAAATTAATAATAAAAGGAGAGAGCATGGGAGAAGAAGGCGAACAAAAACCTGTGGTGACGCAAAATAATGTCGGGATGGGAATCTTATGTTACTTGGGAATTCTTGTGTTAATTCCGTTTTTAACTGATGCCAAGAATGATCCGTTTGTTAAATTTCATATCAAGCAAGGTTTAGTCCTATTAATAGTTTCAGTAATTGCAGGAGCAATTAGTTGGATTCCTTTTATCGGATTGGCGATAGGAATAGCGGTTTTTGTTATTTTCATTATAGGAATAGTCAATGTCGTTAATAATAAACAAGAACCTTTGCCTATTATTGGTCAGTACGCAGATAAATTTAATATTTAATATTTTTGTTTAGATAGCATTTCTATAAATAATTAATTTAGGAGGTGTTATGTCTAGAACTGTATTATTAATTGTTAGCATCCTGCTGGTGTTAATGGGTATTGCTGGTCTTGTTCCGAATTGGGAATTAGCTACTGAACCATTATGGCATGCTATTGCCAAGGTTTTAGTTGGCGTAGTAGGTCTAGCTGTCGCGATAACTGATAAAAAATAACCAGTTTTTTGAATTTTTATTCAAGAACAAAAGCCTTTTATCCGCTTTTTGGTTTTATGGCTGATTATACTTGACATGATATTGTGCTGTTATAGTATATAAAAACAGGACTAGTTTTATATTACCAACATTTATTAAGCCAGAAGTTTATGAACCAAGAAATAGAACAGGTAAAAGAGAGGCTTGACATTGCAGAAGTTATTTCAAGTTATTTAACGCTAAAGCGTGCGGGACAAAATCTTAAGGGTTTATGTCCTTTTCACAATGAAAAAACTCCTTCATTTATGGTAAATACGGAAAGGCAGATTTTTAAGTGTTTTGGTTGTGGAGAGGGAGGGGATGTTTTTACCTTTATCGAAAAAATTGAAGGTGTAAGTTTTTACAATGCTTTAAAAATCCTAGCCGACAGAGCAGGCGTAACTTTATCTCAGAATTCGATTCACAGAGACGGCAAAAAATACCAATCAGATTCTAAAACTGTGCTTTTTGCAATTAATACTCTAGCGGCAAAAATGTATCATAAGCTATTGATAGATCATCCAAAGGCTGAGAGTGCTAGAAAATATTTAAAAGAAAGAGGTCTTAGTCAGCAAATTTTAATCGATTTCCAAATAGGTTTTGCACCTAACTCTTGGGATTATATTATTCGTTTCATGTCTTCCAGAGGATTCAAAAAAAGAGATTTGTTTAAAGCAGGTATTGTAGTAGAGAATAAAAGCGGGGATTATTACGATCGTTTTAGAGGTAGAATAATTTATCCAATAAATAATGTCATGGGTAATTGTGTGGGTTTTACTTCGCGGGTGATTGTAGATGACGGCGAACAGGCAAAATATGTGAATTCTGCGGAGTCAGAGATATATCATAAGGGCAAAGTACTTTATGCGCTAGATAAAGCAAAATTAGATATTAGAAACAAGAGTATGGCGGTAATTGCGGAGGGGCAAATGGATGTTATAGCTTGTCATCAAGCTGGGTTTAAAAATGTTGTGGCAAGTTCTGGCACTGCAATTACCGAAGATCAAATACGAGCTTTATCACGTTATACTAACAATATTGTTTTTGCTTTTGACTCTGATACGGCTGGAATTAACGCTATGAAAAAAGCAGTAGTCATGGCTTTAAAACTCGATACTACTCCTAAAATTATCGAAACGCCACAGGGTTTTAAAGATCCTGATGAGGTAATACGAAAAGATCGTAAGTTGTGGCAGAGAGCGGTAGAATCTGCTAGACCTGCCTTGGAAGTCTGGATTGATTATTTAGTTAGAGACAATGATATAAATGATGTCTCGGATAGAAAAAAAATTACGCGCGAGATTTTGCCTGTTATTAAACAAATAACCACTGAAGTAGAGAAGGAATATTACATTAAATACTTATCTCGAAAAACTGTAATTTCTGAATCTACCTTAATAAAAGATATGGATAAAACAAAAAGCGATGAATCTAATGAGGAAGATGAAAATCAAAAGTTGTTACCATTAAGTATACATCAGAGAATCTTAGCGATCGTTTGGTCTGATGAACAGCTTGCTCAATTAGCTCTATCAAAAGTTGATACAAGTCGTATTGTCGAAGAAAAAGATGTTTCAGTATTATGGCAGAAATTTATTGAAGAAAAATTAACTTCAAAATTTCTTAAAGACGATGAAATAAATTTGTTAGATCAATGGCTGTACCAATTGTCTCGTGATTATGATTCACTAAATGCTGAATTATTAAAACCCGAATTATTGTATCTATTATCGAGATTAAAGCAAGAAAAAAACGAAGATATTAAAACTCATTATTCGCAATTGATTAAAAAAGCTCAAGAAGATGGCGATAAAGAGCAAATGAAAAAACTTTTAAATGAATTCTCAAGATTGATAAAAGAGTGATTTTGTGATAATATTATTTCATAATTAATAGGTAGAACTCACGCAGATTAATTGTGTTTGATTTTTGTATCTAAATCAGATGTATTAAAATGCTCAACTAATAAGTGGAAAACATATGGCCAAAAAAGTATTTCGCTATAAAAAAGATGACCCCCTATTATTTTCAGAGGAAGTAAATAGACTTTTGGAGAAAGGTAGAACTCACGGTTTTATTTCTTCTCGCGAATTAGTGCAGGCTTTTCCTGAACCAGAAGAAGATATAGAGGAGCTAGATGAGGTATTCAATTATATGTTTGAAAAAGGTATTGAACTAAGAGAAAGTACTGCAAAAGGAATTTTGGCAACTGCTGTAGAAGATGGTACAAATAAAAAAAATGACGAGATTATTTTGATTGATGACGACTCTGTGCGTATGTATTTACGCGAGATCGGTCGTATACCACTTTTGACTACCGAGGAAGAAGTGAAGCTGGCCAAAAGAATCGAAAAGGGCGATATTGTAGCTAAAAAGAAATTAGCTGAAGCTAACTTACGCTTAGTTGTTTCGATTGCTAAAAAATATATAGGCAGAGGTCTTTCTTTGCTTGATTTAATACAAGAAGGTAATGCAGGTTTGATGAGAGCAGTTGAAAAGTTTGATTACAAAAAAGGTTATAAATTCTCTACATATGCTACTTGGTGGATACGTCAAGCCATTACTCGTGCCATAGCTGATCAGGCTCGTACTATTAGAATTCCTGTGCATATGATAGAGACAATCAATAAATTGATTAGAGTTCAACGTCAATTGGTACAGGATTTGGGTAGAGAACCTACTCCCGAAGAAATTGCCCAAGAAATGGGTCTAGAATTAGATAAAGTTGAGCATATTATGAAAATTTCCCAAGAAACAGTATCGCTTGAGGCCCCTGTTGGAGAGGAAGAAGATTCAAAGCTCGGTGATTTTATCGAGGATGACAAAAATCTATCTCCGGAAGAAAATGCAATTAACCAATTGCTTCGAGGTCATGTTAATGAATTTTTGTCTGAACTTTCTCCCAGAGAGCAAAAGATATTAAAGATGAGATTTGGTCTTGAAGATGGTCGCACTCACACCCTTGAAGAAGTAGGTCAAGAATTTGGAGTTACCAGGGAACGTATTCGACAGATAGAAGCAAAAGCATTGCAAAAACTAAGAAAACATGATAGATCCAATGAACTTCAAGATTATCTAAAATAATTTTTCTATTAATAAAAACCACTTGAACTTGCTATTCCCTGTGGTCTCTGCCACAGGGTAACCATTAAGGAAT
>CAYMCH010000062.1:0-6175 GCA_964389035.1 uncultured Candidatus Saccharibacteria bacterium
GGAAAATCTACAGTATTGTTTCTAAATAAAAAAACAACATAGGAAGATCCTTCCTAATGTCAGGATGACAAACTATTAAAGGGGAAACAATTTACAATTTACAATTTACAATCCATTCGACTAGCTCAGGACAAATTTTTCAATTTACAAAAATACTAATATCTAAATAAATTGTCATTCTGAGGAACCGACCTGCCTTGCCCTGCCTTGCCGGCAGGCAGGCGTGTAGTTACCTTCTTATGTTTTCCTACAAGCTAATAAGCTACCTGCTACTATCTACTGACTGTATCCTGTGTCTATTTTGTGTCCCTTTTGTATTGTTACTTTCTGCTTTCCCCTTTTCGCATATTGCCTATTGCATTTTTCATATATCGTCTACCGTTTTGCGTTTTAACTACTATCTACTTTCTACTCACTGTTTTCTGTATTGTTACTTCCCACTTTACAAACATTATAAACTTTCCGTTCCCCCCTTCTTCTTTTCGCATTTAGCATCTTACATTTATCTTTTTACGTTTTGCCTAGTACCTACCACCTATAACCTACAACCTGTTTTCATACCATTTGCCATATTTTCCTGCTCGGTCTATAATAAAAACATGAGTGAAAATATCATTACTAATTTAAGCGACAAGGAGCTTGCCGTTGTTCAAGCCGTTGATACTTTGGGTAGTGCTACCATTATTCAAATAGCCAAAGAAGCCAGTCTAAAGCGAACTACAGTATACAATTTTATTGATCGTTTGGTTGATTGCAATTTACTATCTTTGAGAATCGTCGATGGTGTCAGGCATTACAACTCCTTGCAACAATCCATCACTATGCTCAATGCCGTCCCATCCGGCTACAAAGACAAATATTATTCAATCCAGCTTTGCTCTTCAGCAAAGGCGATACAGAATGAATTCCAATCATTTATTAAAGGTCCTCATTTTAGTCTATACATAGGAGCTAATGAAAGCTACCAATTATTAGGTGATAAATTTATATCACAATATCTTAAAAAAGCTAGCCAAGCCCCTACTAATGCTCATATTATGTATCACTCTTCTATTTCACATTTACATCATGATAATTTCGAAAATTCCGGCATTATTAAACGCGCCTACGATAATTTACCAACCAAAAATTTATTTATTGTTTCGTGCAACCGAGTTCTTTTTTCATTAGCAGAGCACCAAGAAACTGCTTATGTCGTACAAGATCAACAATTAGTAAACTTTTTTAACTTCGGATTCTATCGTATTTGGGATTTTTAGCTATATCTTATTCAATCATTTTTACCAATATTTTCGGTAAAAAGTCTCAATATTCGCTAATTATTTTTTACTACACTTGCTAATTTTCCGTACTATTTGTATTAATCTAATATTTTTGGATAATTTTTATCTAAATGTGATTTAACAAAATAATAGTACAAATTTTTACCAATTATTTATTTAAATAATTGGTGAAATGATTACCTATTTTAGTTCAATAATTTTGGCATCTTTGATAAATTTTTTTGATAAATGCTCTATATCTGTAGTGGTAATTAGTGATTGATATTTTGAAATCAATTCGGCTAAATGCTCTCTTCTTTCTGCATCAAATTCTGAGTAAACATCATCCAAAAGCAGTAGTGGGTATACATTTAAATCATAAATTTCCGGATAGTTTTTTCGTTCATTTTGCAGATAATTTAGTTCAGCTACCTTTAAAGCCAAAATAGCACTTCTAGTCTCCCCCCTCGAGGCATAATGAGCTGTATCCATACCATTTATTTCAATAAGTATGTCATCACGATGAGGTCCAAAAATTGTGTTCCTTAAAGCTATCTCAGCGTGTCGATGATCTAGTAATTTTTGCATCAGCGACTCCCCGCTTTTGGCTTGATATTGAATACTTATCATACAATTTTTTTGCCCTGAAATAACCTTGTAATTTTCTGAAATATTTTCATTTACTTGGGTAATTGCCTGTCGTCTTTTTTTACTAATACTATCGCCAAGTTGAGACAACTGTTGATCCCAATAACTTAGTTCATCTTCACCTGCCATGCCCTCTGCAATGCGTTCTAAGAGTTTATTGCGTTGTCGTCGAATCTTGGTATATGCATTTAGATTTTTTAGATATATTCTATCTACTTGCGAAATAGCAATATCCAAAAATCGCCTTCTTTCGCTTGGCTGACCAGTTATGATGTCTAAAGTTTCGGGTGAAAATACCACGCAAGGTATCTGACCAACCATTTCCGACATCTTTTTGTTGATACCTTTGTGTCTTGTCTGCGTCAAAAGACGCGGTTTTTTCTGCATAAATATTTCATTTTCATCTAAATTAACTCTAGCATAATCACTTTCAATTTCGATCAAGCGTTTGCGGTCATCTTCGCGAAAAGAGCGTCCAAAAGAGATCAAGGTTATAGCTTCTAAGACATTTGTTTTGCCTTTACCGTTCTTACCGATAAGCACAGTGGTGTCTGATAAATCCAGCTGATATTTTTTGTGATTACGAAAATTTTCAAGTTTTAGCTGTTTAACCATACATTCGTTTTTTTAGCTATCCGTTTTTAGTGGCATAGCAAGATAGAGATAATCTTCATCTTTATCAGAAGAAATGATTCCTGGTGCCGAATCATCATTAAATTTCATTTCTACACTCTTACTACTTAATACATTCATTACATCTATAAGGTATCTTACATTAAAAGCAATCTCTATTTTTCCGCCTTTTACTTCGGCATCGACTTGTGAAGTTGTATCGCCAGTTTCCCCTGCAGCTGATTTTATAATAATCCCTTTATCTGTAATTCTAAGTTTAATATTGCTAGCAACATTTTTGGCAAATAATGAAGACATTTTTAGAGCATTTAGAGTCTCAGACAAATCAGCTTTTACTAATATTTTGGAACTTTGCGGAATAATTTGAGAGTAATTTGGAAAAGCACCTTCTATAAGACGAGAAACTATCTGAACATCAGAGATAATAAAAAATATCTGATTTTCATCCACAATAATCTCAACCTCTCCATCCATTTCAGATTGCGAAAGAATTCTATTTACCTCGTTTAATGTTCTTGCTGGAACTATTATCTCTTTTTCTTTAACCTCTTGACTTAATTTGATTCGTTTTTCGGCTAATCGATACGAATCTGTTGCAGCTAATGATAGCTCTTTCCCAAAAAATTTAATATAAACTCCGGCGAGCACAGGTCTAGTGTCATCATTAGCCGCAGCAAAAGTTACCTTTCTTAAAGCTTCAGAAAAATCGGCTGCATTAATTTTTATAAATATCTTATTTTCTGCTACAGGTACAGTCGGAAATTCCTCTGCATCGATTCCTTTAATATTTGCTTCATAATGTTTTGATTTTAAATTAAGAGTCAAACCATTTAAATTTAAATTAATATTTTCGTCTTTATTATTCACTATAAAATCAGATAATAGACGAGCTGGCACAGTAATAATCCCGTCTTTATCAACTTTTCCAATAAGTTTTGTTGTAATGGCGATCTCTAAATCTGTTGAAGATATTTTTATTTTCCCATCTTCTGCTACTATTAATACATTATTTAATACAGGTAAGGTTGTTCTATTACTAACAATTCTAGAAATGTAGCTTAACGCTTTAGCAAAATTTGATTGTAATATTGTCGCTTTCATATTCACTCCATTAAATTAATTCATATAGATTATACATCTGTATTCCGAATCCTTAATTTATAATTCTTGATCCGTTATTCGTTTTGCTTTCGCTGTGTCTAATTCAGTGGAAAAACCTAGGATTTCTACCTTTTTATCAGTGGATATCTCACTACTTATCCACTAATTAAATTGTATCACATAATTATCCACAGCTTTTAATTACGTTTTTCCAGATATTTTTTCCAACTTTTTCCACAATATCCCATAGTATTATCTATATTCCTGTATTTATATATTTGATTTATCCACCATATCCACAAACCTTACTATTACTACTACTTTATTTATATATAATATTTTACTTATTTTTATATTGATGTATAAATTTTTTCTTTTATAAATGTTATTTGTTCTTTTGTTTGAATATTTGATTTTATTTCTAAAGCAATTTTTTTATCTCCATGCATAATTGTGGTATGGTCTTTTCCTCCCATTATTTTTCCAATATCTGGATAAGATAAACCTAATTCACTATACATAAGGTGCATGGCAATTTGACGTGGTTTAACTATTTCTTTATTGCGTCTTCTTCCAAGTAAATCATCTTCATTTACGCGGAAAAATCGACATGTTTCCTTGATAATTAATTCAGGAGAGATAGAACGGCGAGTTGTTTCGATGATATTGTTTAACACATTAGTAGCCATTTTTAAATTGATTTCACTTTTTTGTAGTTCACATGTCGCAATTATTTTAGTAAGTGCTCCTTCGAGTTCTCTAACAGATGTTTTAATATTTTCAGCAATAAAATTTATTACCTCTTCTTCGATTTGATATCCTTTGGATTTGGCTTTGTGTTGCAAAATTGCAGATCTGGTTTCGAGGTCAGGAGTGGCTATATCGGCGACCATACCGCCTTCGAAGCGTGTTTGTAAACGTTTTTCTAAACCTTTTATAGCTTTTGGTATTCGGTCTGCTGTTAAGACTACTTGTTTACGATTTTGATGAAGATGATTAAAAGTGTGAAAAAATTCTTCTTGTGTTTGTTCTTTGCCTGATAAAAATTGAATATCATCAATCAATAAAATATCAATATTCCGATAACGATTTTTAAAATCCTTAGCTTTCCCTCCGCCAGATTCTATAGCATTAATAAATTCATTTATAAATGTTTCTGCTGTTATATACATTATTTTTGTATTTGGTTTTTTTTCTAGCATACGATTACCTATGGCTTGCATTAAATGTGTTTTGCCGATACCTGATTCGCCATAAATAAAAAGTGGATTGTATGATTCTCCTGGTTTTTTAGCAACTGCTTCTGCTGCTGCGTAAGCCAATTGATTGTTTGGTCCAACTACAAAGTTATCGAAAATATAATAAGAATTTAAAGTAGAGTTTTGAGGCAATGACTGCGAGGCAAAAACTGGTATTTTTTCTTCAGACTTTTTATCCACAGGTTTGTGGATAACTTTATCATTACTAAATGAAACAATCTGGTCAGGAGAAGGGGAACCGATTTTAAATTTTACTGTGATATTTGGGTTATTAACCTGTTTTGTAAGAACCTTTGTAATGTCGGAGAGGTGTTTGCGTTTGAGCCAGTCCTCATAAAAAAAATTTGGCACTCCAATTGTAAAAACACCATTTTTATAATCAGCTAAATATGTGTTTTTGAACCATGTTACAAAGTTAGGACGAGAGATAGTAACTTCTAATTCGCCCAAACAATTTCTCCAAATTTCATTGAGATCCATGATTATCCCATACCTTACTATTAGTTAACTTAAACTATAGCAAGTTATCCACAGGGTATGTCAACACCGCGTGCCACGAAGCATGTAAATTGACACCTATTACATATCAACATATGATTAAATTATGGATAATAAACTAGAAAAAATTGAACGAAAGTTTGATGGTTTAGTGCAAATATCCGTCAGAAGCGATAAGAAAATCGATGCTTTATCTAAAACATACGCAAAAAGCGATAAGAAGATTGAAGCTTTGTCTGAAGTGTCTGCAAAGAATGAGAGAAAAATTGATGATTTAGCTCAACTATCAATTAGAAACGAAGAAAAAATTGATAGTTTAGCTGAAATAATCACTAATGGTTTTGTTAGTATGCAAGATCAAATAGATCGAAGATTTGAAGAAGTAGAACAAAAAATCTCATCTCTAGAATCAGAGATGAGATCTGGTCTCTCTGCTGTTCATGCTGAAATAAGAGAGACGAAGGAAGAAATTTTAGAGATAAAAGATCGGTTAGATAAAATAGAACATTTTGCTCGGAGTAATGATAGTGCAATTACGGATGAGACGATGTCACTCAGGAAAAGAGTGACAGCTCTGGAGAGAAAAATTCAAAAAGCGTCTGTAAAATAGATGACTAAATTATTTGTCATAATTCTTATTGTCAAAAGACTATATTATTAATCGAATTGCAATGTATTTTAGGTTTGCGTTTTACACTTTATAATTTTATTTAAGACTGTGCGGAAGTTAAGATACATCGGTAACAAATCTGGTATGATTAGTTGTTCTAATCA
>CAYMCH010000063.1:0-6083 GCA_964389035.1 uncultured Candidatus Saccharibacteria bacterium
TGTTTCCAAGTAAAAAAAACAACATAGGAAGATCCTTCCTAATGTCAGGATGACATCTATTAGAGAAAACAATTTACAATGAATGTTTAAATATCCAATGTTAAAATAGATTGTCATTCTGAGGTGTTTTACCGAAGAATCCCAACACAGCGTTAGCGACAAGCAATGATAAAAATTTCCAATGTTAGTATTAAGCTGTTGGCCGCTAGCGGTTAGCCGATGAATATTATTTCTGAGTCCTGTATCCTTCCCACTTTACAAACTTGATAAACTTTCTACTTTTTACCTTAATTCATAATTCATTATTCATAATTCTGCATTTTGCATTTATCATTTATCATTATACTTTTTACAATCAAATAACTACCGAGTTACTACTGTATAGCCATTGAATTACCTTTACTGTTATACGATTTACATCTTGAAATTTAGCTTTTATCATTTTATGTTTTATATTTCCTAGCACATAATCTAGGAGGGGCATATGAAATCAGAAATAATTAATATTTGCATTACCATTATTGCACTAGTTATATTGGTATTATATTATAATTATCGCGAAAAAAAGCTGATGCGAATGGCAGATCAGAAATTTTTGGATATTCGCGAAAAATATCTCGCTCAGATAGGCCATCGTAAGGCCAAAGAAAAATCTGAGATTGCCAGAATCAAAGATCTTGTACTGAAATTAGAGAAAAAACACCAGAATTTAATTACTCAAAAATCGGCAGTACCGGATATCAACCAAGTCAAAGCAGAGGGAGAAAAAATTATTTTAGAAGCTAAGGCTAAGGCCAATCAAATTCAAAAAGAAGCAGAACAAAAAGCAGATAAATATATTGCTGACCAAAAAGCTGAGATCGAAACCAAAATGGTTGATTTGGTGATAAATGTAACAAAAAAAGTTATGAAAAAAACTCTAGCTTACGAAGACCATGTTGATATCATAGAAAACGCTCTTATGGAAGTCGAAGGAGAATCCAGCCATGATGCATGAAATTGAACGGCATATTCAAGAAATATTTATGTTGATTACCAACAAATTTGAGCTGGATCAGATTATATTTGACATAGAACACTTAATAGACAAATTTAGCTACCAAACTATTGCAGATAATAACGATTGCGATCAAAAAATTCAATCGATTAGAAATGAAATTGCCGATATTGGGTCAATTATTCTACAAAGTTATTTTTATTCTCTTACCGATTCCAACGACCTTTGGCTATTTGAGCCCACTCACTTTAAAAATTTTATGGAAAAATTTAATGAGAGAGTCGCCCAAACCGATGTTTTTCAAGTTACTACAGCTATTCAGCTAAAAGATAATGATGTAAAAAGAATGGCAGAAAAATTATCTCAAAAAATGGAAAAAATTGTTATTATCGACATTCGCACCAATAGCAATTTAATTGGTGGAGCAATAATTAAAAAAGACAATTACATACTTGATTATTCATTAAAAACTAAACTAACTAATTTGTCTGAACATTGGAAAAATTCTATTTTAAAAGCCAACAAAAGATAAAATATTATGCCAAATTTCGATGACTTTTTACATGATGAGATTAGTGAACATGACCTGATAGTAAGTACCAGAAAGTCAAAATCTTCGAATACTAACATTTCGCAGAAACTATCGGAGTCAATGCCCAATATAGATACCTCGCCATCTATTGTTGAAGTTGGAGAGGTTATTTATATTGGAGATGGTGTATGTAAAATAACAGGTTTAAACAATGCTAGAATCGATGATGTATTAAGAGTAGAGACAGATAGTGGTGAAGTTTTGGTACTGGTTTTAGGGATCTCTAGTGAAATGGTAGAAACTGTGGTTTTGGGCGATTATTTTACCGTTAAAAAAGGAAATTTAGTTTACTCTACTCAAAAAACTCTCAAGATTCCAGCTGGCAAATCGGTACTTGGCAGAGTTATTTCGCCGATCGGTCGACCACTAGATGGTAAAGGAGATATTGAAGCATCAAAATTTATGGATGTAGAAAGACCAGCTCCACCAGTAAACGCCAGAACACCCATTATTGATCAATTAAAAACAGGCTTTGTAGTGACCGATTCAATTATACCCATTGGTAGAGGCCAGCGTGAATTAGTAACAGGAGATAGAAAAACCGGTAAAACAAGACTAATGTGCGATATAATTTGCAACCTTAAAGAAGAAAATACTTATTGCGTATATGTAGCTATAGGCTCGCAAAAAGCGAAAGTCAAAACTATTGCAGAATACTTACAAAAAAGAAATGCCCTAGATTATACAACTATTGTTATGGGAAGCTCAGATGACCCTCCTTCTTTAAATTATCTAGCTCCTTATGCCGGTTGTGCTGTAGCCGAATATTTTTCTGACTTAGGCAATGATGTAGTAATAGTATACGATGATTTATCCAAACACGCCAAAGCGTACCGTCAAATGTCGCTATTATTAAAACGATCTCCAGGTCGTGATGCTTACCCCGGTGATATCTTTTACCTACATTCAAGACTACTAGAACGAGCCGCCAAGGTTACCAAAGAATACGGTGGAGGATCCATCACCGCCTTGCCCATATCAGAAACACAAAACGGAGATATATCCGAATACATTACCACCAACTTAATGTCAATTACCGATGGTCATATCTACTTAGATAGCATCTTGATGCACGACAGTGTACTCCCCGCAGTAAATTCTAGCGCCTCTGTATCGCGTATCGGCGGTAGTGTTCAGCCCAAAGTGTTACGAAAATTAGGAGCCAATGCAGGTAGTGCTTTGGCAAGATACAATGAAGTAAAATCATACGAAACTATGAACACAGAAATTACCGAGGAGACAGAGCGCGAGATAAATAGGGGCAAACGAATTTTAGAAGTATTTACACAACCATCCCAATATAATTTTTCTGTTCCCGAAGAATGTATTTTGCTTTATACAGTAACTTGTGGCATCGTTGATTTTATTGATTTAGATATAGTAGCCAGTATGAAAAAAGAAATGATAGAATACTATAGAGCCAATTTAGATAAATTCAAAAATCTACACGATTTTGCCAGTGCAAAAGACGGAATTGACGACAAAGACACCTCTCTTTTTGATGATTTTTATGAAAAATATTGTGCAGAAAATAACACCAAGTCTAGCCAAGAACTTAAAAATACCATAGAAAAGAAAAAACAAGCAGTAACCAATAAACCAAGTTAGTAAAATAAAACATGGCGACAATTAACGAGATAAAAGAAAAAATGGTGGTGGTCAATTCGGTTGGCGGTTTTGCTAATGCGCTTCAACAGATAGCCACTATGCGCATGATGACTTTGCGTGATCGTGTTGTAGCTTCTAAACGATTTGTGGATGCCGCCACTGAGCTACTTAGAGAGCTAACTCTCTACAAAGAGATTATCTATCAACAAATTATCAATCCAGAAAAAAGAATAAACAAAAAAACTAAAGAAAAAACTGCTTCAACCCCCATCGAAAAAGAAGTAAAAAGAGCCGTTATTATTATCACCTCAAATCAGGGTTTGTGTGGAAAATTTAATGCTGAAATTTTTCGTCATGTAGAAAATGAGGTGTTGCCTAAAAATCCTGAGGCAGATATTTTTATCATAGGCAAAAAAGGTCAAGAACATTATATTAAGAATGCAAAATTTAAATATAAATTTTATCCCTATTTATTAGCAGACGATTTCACTTCGCAAGATCTTTTAAGATTGGTAGATATGTTTCCGTATTATGATCGAATCCTAATGATCTATTCCAGATATATAAATACTGCCAACCGGGAAGTTATGCAGACTATGCTGGTAGTATCCCCCACTCTAAACCAATCAGATGCTGATCCCAAAGAAAAAATTAAATTTATATTTGAGCCATCACTAGATCAATTGATCAAAGATATTTCATCGCAATTACGAGCCGCTACCTTTCAACAACAAATTCTTGACTCTAGACTGGCACAATTTTCAGCTCAAATGATGGGTATGCAAGCAGCTACAGAAAACGCAAAAGTTTTATTAGACGATTTAAAATTGGAATACAATAAACAAAGACGCAAACTTATTGATAAAAAAATATCTGAAGTATTTGCAGGAAGTGCTTTATGGTAGATACAAAAACCGCTAACAAAATTGGGAAAGTTGTGGGAATTCATGGCGCTGTAGTGGATGTTAGGTTCCCTAGCACTTTGCCTGAACTACACAATGCTATGGAGATAAAAAGTCATACCGAAAGATTGGTTTTGGAGGTTTTTGAACACTTACCAAACCACACTGTAAGATCACTTGCCATGGGTAATTCCACTGGATTAAAAGTAGGCATGGAAGTAGAAGACACCGGAAATGTAATGCATGTCCCCGTAGGACCTGAACTTTTGGGCAGAATTGTGAATGTTTTTGGCGATCCAGTCGATGGTGCTGGTCCCATAACCACTAAAGAGATGCATCCAGTATACAAACCCAGTCCCACCTTTACCGAAGTAAGCACCGACAGCTCTATTATAGAAACAGGCATTAAGGCTCTGGACTTTTTAACTCCATTTATCAAAGGTGGAAAAATTGGATTTTTTGGAGGTGCTGGTGTTGGCAAAACTCAGCTAGTAACCGAAATTATCCACAACACCACCGTTAAACACGGCAACAACTCTGTATTTACCGGAGTTGGTGAACGCACTAGAGAAGGAAATGAGCTTTATCTCTCTTTGCGCGACACCGGCGTTTTACCCAATGTAGCTATCGTTTTGGGGCAGATGAACGAATCACCTGCTATGCGTTTTCGCACTCCACTAACAGGTGTAACCATTGCCGAATATCTTCGCGATTGGAAGAAAAACGACATCTTACTTTTTGTTGACAATATTTTTCGTTTTATTCAAGCAGGCATGGAAGTATCAATTGTGCTCGGTCGTATTCCATCTGAAACCGGGTACCAATCTACTCTTGCTTCCGAGATTGGAGAAGTACAAGAACGTATTGTTTCCACTCCGGTCGGCTCTATTACCTCTGTTCAAGCTGTATATGTACCAGCCGATGACTTTTCTGATCCCGCTATTCAAGCCATCTTTTCACATTTGGATTCAGTGGTAGTACTTTCGCGTAAAGTCGCTCAACAAAAGATATATCCAGCTATGGATCCATTAGAATCAAGCTCTACTATAGATGCAGCCATACTGGGAGATTTACATTACAAGACACGCAAAGATGCCTTAAAATTGCTAGAGCGCTATCGTTCACTACAAAACATTATTGCCATTCTCGGAGAAGACGAGCTTTCCGAAAAAGAAAAAGTTACCGTGCAGAGAGCTAAAAAAATTATCAAATTTATGTCTCAACCTTTTTTTACTGCAGAAAAGTTTACTAATGTAAAAGGCGAATACATCCCCGTGACAGAAACCGTAGATGGAGTTAGCAAAATATTACGCGGTGATTATGATGATTTTTCTGATGAGCCATTTTATATGTCTGGTAATATTCAAACTGTGGAGAAAAAATGGGCGGAGAGGAAGATTTAAAAAAAACAGCCAATTCTACAGGGTCAAAAGAGGGAGAAAATTCTGGCGCAAATGAGCAAGACAAGAAATCTAAAGTCGCGCCCGAAACCGATCCTACTCGTCCGTTGCCTATAGTAATGGATACTTTGATTGTGAATATGGATAGAGTGATGTATGAAGGAAGAGTGAAATCTTTGATAGTGCCAGTCACCTATGGCAGTTTGGCTTTACTCCCTGGCCACACACCTATTTTTACCAAGCTTATCAAAGGCACCATTACTGTAAACCCCGAATATGGCAATACCATGAATTATGATATAGACAATGGTATCGCTAAAATTACTCAGTTCAAAGCTACTATACTAGTCGGATTTTTGGATAAGAAGTGAATGGAATACAGAATAAAGCTTATTAGGCATTAGCTTTTTAGCTTGTAGGGGGAAGCGGTATAGAGTATGGAGTATATAATATGGGGAATGGGAGCAGTATAAAGTATGGGGAAGGGAACAAGTATATAGTATGAAGTATATGGTATGGGGAAAAGTATGAAATCCGAATATCGAAATCCGAAACAATATCAAATGTTAAAAATAAAAGATAAA
>CAYMCH010000064.1:0-5930 GCA_964389035.1 uncultured Candidatus Saccharibacteria bacterium
GGGCCCATAGCTCAGTGGTAGAGCGCCCGGCTCATAACCGGTTGGTCGCAGGTTCGATCCCTGCTGGGCCCACCATATATTTTATAAACAGATTTTAAATTATTATAAAAATGTTTTTTAGACTATTTTTATTTGTTATAATAAATACAATGTTTAATAATATTTACTATGGCGGGGGTAATGAAAATTTCTAAAAAGAAATTTTTTGAAATCTTTTTGATTTGTATATTCGCACTAATTGTTTCTACATTTGGAATCCTTTTTTTCTATCAAAATGCTTATGCAGGCAAAATTTATAAAAACATCAAAATTGCTGGTGTTGATGTATCTGGCAAAACCAAAAAACAAGCCGAAGCCCTAGTCAAGAAAAAATTTGATTCAATTTTATCTCAAAACATAACTATGAAAGCCGGCGAAAAATCTATATTTGTGCCATTATTTGATACAGGCTTAAGTTTTGATATAAACAAAAGTATCACCGAAGCATATGCAGTTGGCAGATCTCATAAGTTTTTTCCTCAACTTTATGCATCAGCCAAAACATCGTATGCAAAAAATTATATATCTGTTGCTGTTTTAATTGATAACACAAAGCTTAATCTATTTATAAGTAATAAAATTCCAGAATTAAATATTCAGCCACAAGATGCTTCTATACAGATTGTAGACGGCTCGGTATCAATAGCACCTGATGTCGTCGGACAACAAGTTGACACCTCTACGATTGCATCAGACTTAAGCAAATTAGTATCTTCAGGAAAAAAAGATTTAGTTATTCAGCTCAATGCAATCGCTACTACTAGTAAAATAACATCACAAATTCTTGAACAACAAAAAACAATTGCTACAAAAATGATTGATACAAAAATTACTCTCAAATATAACGATAAATCGTATATACCAAGAGCTGAGGAGATATCTAAATGGATAGTTTTTTATACTGAAGATAATACTGCTAACACCGGTATTGATGATAATGCAGTAAAAGCTTATTTAACTACAATTGCAAAAAATTTTGAAATAATAAAAAAAGATAAAAAAATAAATGCTATCGACAATTCTGTATTAGAAGAAGGACAACAAGGAATTTATTTAGATAAGAACAAAGCTTTAGAAGAAATAAAAAACGCATTGAATAAACATTTATCTATAGAAATTCAACTCGCTACTTACACTGAAGACCCCAAAGAAATTACAGTATACCCTGCAGAAGGAATTATACCTGATAAATTTTCGGGGAAATATTTAGATATCGATTTAACCCAGCAAAGATTATGTCGTATAGAAAATAACGCTATCATCGACTGTTTCATTATTTCATCAGGTAAAGCTTCAATGCCAACTCCAACCGGCACCAGATATATCGACAGTAAAGAGGTAAAGAGATGGTCGAATACTTATGGATTGTGGATGCCTTATTGGCAATCTATCGGTGGAGGTTACGGCATACATGAATTGCCCATATGGCCAAGTGGTTATCAAGAAGGAGAAAGCCATTTAGGCACTCCTGTGTCACATGGATGTGTCCGATTAGGAAAAGGATCAGCCGAAACAGTTTTTAATTGGACTGAGGTAGGAACTCCAGTTTATATTCATAAATAAGACATACTATATAATTCATAGAACTATATAAATATATTATTTTCTTGGTTATTTAATATTCAGATTAATTAGCAACCTTATTATCAAATACGCTAGTCCGAAACCAAGTATAATACAACCCAAAAAGATTAAAATTGTGAGTGTATACCAAATGCTTTGGCTTGCATAAATCATATTATTCACTTGAGATTTATGCGAAATAACACAATCATTTTCTTGTTTTTTTATTAACTTTTTAATCAACTTAATTTTCATTCGTACCTTAAAGCATCTAATGGATTTAGCTTGGAAGCTCTTTTCGATGGGTAGAAACCCGTAGCAACACCAACAAGAACAGAGAAAAATATAATTCCCAGAGAAAATATCATTGGCATACTAAAAAGTGTTTGCGGCTCCCCACCCACACTTTTTGCTAATAAATTTATAGCAAAATTAATAATTTTTGATACTAGCCATCCGCCCGCTACGCCCAAAGCTCCTCCTGAAGTTGCGATTAGTGCAGATTCGAGTAAAAAAATCAACGACACATCACGATCTTTTACCCCAATAGCTTTCATAATACCAATATCTCTTGTCCTTTCTAGCAAAGCTATGGTCATAGTATTGAACATTCCGATTGAAGCTACCATTAACGCAACTAACCCAAAAAAACCAAGCACTATTTGAATCACTTTAAATATTTGATCTACTTGATCAATCGTATCGGCAATAGTCGTAACAGAATAACCCATAGAAGATATCTTATCTTTCATGTTTTGAACTTGATTTTTATCACTTACCTTAACTTTAATTAAATTGTATGTAGGAGACCATTTAATTTCTGATGAAATTGAAGAAATCGGAGCATATAAGAAAGATGTGGAATCATCTTGCACAACCCCTATAATCTGATATTGTTTGATCACAATATTTTTATCTTTAGTCTCTGGATTAAACAAAATAACGTCTGCCTTTATGGTTTTTTTTATTGAATTGTTAGTATCAAGATTAATTGCTTTCAACATGGCAGTTGACACTACAACATCACTTTGGGAATTTGAAAAAAAAGCGCCTAAAATCGGATTAGTACCCTCTAAAACCGCAAAATCATTGTCTATAAAATTACCAACCGCATCAGTTTGACGACCTTCATATTCAACTTTGGCACCTATAGCTAATAGAGGAGATATTTTTGAAATTTCTTGAATCTCTTTAAGTTTATCTACAAAATTATTATCAATTTTTTGGCTAGTATTTTTACCCGATGTAATATCAAGAGTATTTATAGCTTCTATCGAAGCTATCTTTTTTATTGATAAATCTTGCAACCCATAGCCTAAAGAAACCAAAAATACAATTGTAGAAATGCCGATAGAAATACCCACAACAGTCAAAATTGTCCTCATACGATTGGATTTAAGATTCGTTAATGCAATTCTCGATATTTCTTTAAATTTCATAATAGATATTTACTAACTTTGATCTAAAGATTTAGACTTTAAATTAAAATCCCCCACTTTTGTTAATTCCGGCCTTTTATTATTTATCTCTGTATTTGTAATTATTCCGTCTCTTACCTGAAAAACTTTACTTGCATAACACAAATGCTCAGCATTATGTGTAACCATGACGATAGTCCTTTTTGACTTAACATTTAGATAATACAATATTTCCATAACTTCTTTCGAAGCCTTGGAATCTAGATTTCCTGTTGGCTCGTCACATATCAAAACCCATGGATTGGCAGCCATAGCTCTAGCGATAGCAACACGTTGCTGCTGTCCTCCAGATAATTCCGTTGGAATATTGGTAAAATGCTTTGCTAATCCAAATATATGCAACAAACTAGAGGCACGATTCATAGCTCTATCTCTTGGTTCGCCCGAAGCAATTAATGGCAAGGCTACATTCTCTTGGCAAGTTAAAGATTTTAAAAGATTAAATTGTTGAAAAACAATTCCAATCTTTGATTGTCGAAATTCTGCTAATTGATCAGAGCTGTAATGACTTACATCTTCACCACGTACTAATAATTTTCCCTGTGTGGGACTTTCTAGACCTGAACACAAATTTAATAAGGTAGATTTACCACAACCGGAAGGACCGAAAAATATCACATATTCTCCTGATTCAATCACAAAGTTCACTCCTTTTATCACCTCAGTAGTATTTTCCCCAATATTAAAAGACTTTTTTACTCCGATAGCTTCAATTACTTTAGTTTTTGGCATAATTTTTACTAATTTATAATTTCTTTACTGATAATTTTTTAAAATTGCTTTAGCCTGTAAATTTTCAGGCTCAATACTCAAGGTTTGGTTTGAATATAATATAGCTTTGTCGCGATCTCCCATCTTATGGCTTACCGAAGCTGCAGAAATAAATAAAGCTACACTGTTCATTCCTGAATTGATACCTGATTCTATTATTTTTAAAGCATCAGTTAATTTTCCTTGTGACTGTAGAAAAGAAGAATAGCTAATATATAATTGAGAATTTTTTGGATTAATATCTATAGCTTGAGCATAGTATTCATTAGCTTTATTAAAATCGTTCTTATTCTTGTAAACATCTGCCAACATATTTAACACTGTTGCTGATTGAAGATTATTATTCTCCATATAATTTATCAGCTTTTCGTAATCATGAGCCATATAATACATCATTGCTAATTTATTTTTAGCCTCAGTATCATTAGGATTATTCCTCAAATAATCTTCTAATAATTCTATTCCTTTTTTCTGATCTCCATATTCAAAGATGTTAGATAATTCAGATTGTGTACTTGGTTTTTGAATCTTGGGTATATATGAATAAAAGAATATTGCTACGATCAATGCAAAAGAAAAAAACATTATTGATAGTAATAAATAACTTTTTTTTCTTTTTTTAAACATATAAACTTATTTCTAATAATAATTTTTAATTATTTTTAAACCACTTCTCTTTAATTCTGCCTACCCAAGAAAAAGTATCTTCTAGCGACTTAATTACCACTTGTAATAAAGATTTTTCTTTGGGAGGAGTAATCAAAGAAATATCATCAGAATGAGCAAGATTACCAACTTTATCCTTTGATTTAATCCTAAAATGATAAGCCGAGTTTGCTTTTAAATCAGGCAATATAACTACATGAGACGAATTTAACGAAGATATTTCTTCAGTTTTGTCGTTGTAGTCCCCTCCAATCCCTTGTGAAAATTCGATTTGGCTAGTAGCTGGTTCATCTGTTTCCCAAGAAATAATGGCTTGATGTTTGATGGCATCTGCCGTACCTGTAGAAGCAACTTCTGATTTAATGTTTTTTATTTTTGGGAAACTAGAATCAGTAGCTGTCGTAAATGTTGAAGTTGATGACAGTGCCGTATTGCCAAATTGATCTTTTGACATCGCTCTATAAGTATAAGTAGTTTTTGATTCTAAACCGATAAGTGTAACCGAGTGGATTGTAGTAGAATCGGTTTTACCTTGCGTGCCAGTAAGACTATCACCAATACCGTATTCAACATTTGAATCGCAATTCACATTGGTAATCCAATCGATTGTAACAGAATTATAACTAACTTCCTTTATACTAGAACTCGTAATAATTGGTAATGCAGGAGTGTCAAAATTATATACATCCGATATGGTTGTATTTCCGTCTGAATCAGTATTTTTCACCCTTAGGTAATATTTTACTCCACTTTGCAAATTATCAATTTTAAAAGTGTGATCAACATTCGGATTCTTATCCGATAAAATCGTACCATATTCGGATGAAGCACCATATTCCACAATAGTAGTTGAAGATTTTGTAGTGTTCCAATCTATCAAAGCACTATCCATAGTAATATCAGATATTTTCATACCTTGTATAAGCAATGGGATACGCTCTGGAGTAATAAAAGAGAAAACAGCAGAATAGCCAGCTATTTGAATTTCATTTTTGGAAAAAGCTTTAAAGTAATATTTTGTAGACGGCTCCAAATTGTATAGCCAGACCTCGTGGCTATATGTCAAATCGGGGCTAGTATTAATTTTAACAACCGCATTATTAGTTGCTGACATATCCGCACCGGCATTGATTTCCCCCGTCGAGTATGCCACATTGGAATCTGCCTCTTGATCGGTATTCCAGGTAATTTTGGCTCGCACACCTTGATCTTGGTGCCAACCGAATAATTCTACTTGTGGCTCAGCAGTAACATCTGGCGCTGAACCCGGGCGGGCAGCAACAGGACCAGCAGGTAGAGATACATTGTGATTGGCATCTTCGGAAGTGACCTTGTATGCATAAGTCGTATTTGAATCTAGGGTTAATATCAATTTCGGGGTGCTAATTTGTTAAAATATCTTCAATCATTTTT
>CAYMCH010000065.1:0-5904 GCA_964389035.1 uncultured Candidatus Saccharibacteria bacterium
ATTTTTGATGATCTAACGAGTTAACCCATGGTAAGATTTTTCGTTATCTAATTCGTGAGATTGTATGTTTTTGTACTAATTGTTATTATGTAAACAATTCAACTGAAGTTAATATTTGTTATAAGCCAACATCTGATTATGATGTATTTACTCACTCGCGGTATCATTCCCACCCCACGATGGAACCAGGGTGAACCCCGGCGGAGATCTAATTTACTAGATCCTCAGGTCAGATCGTTATCTTTCCAAAGATGACAATGATAGGCGTGTGAGTGAGCAGATACATTGCAATCTATTCCAAAGAGTGCTATTGATAAAATTTTTATTCGTTTATTCCAATTATGGAAACAAAACAAAATCTTAACAAAGTAAACCTATTATCTTCCGATAATAACCTACGGAATAGATTTAATTTCAAAAAATTAAAATTGTTTGTGATATATCACAAAACCTTAACAATCGTTTGTACAGTTATTGTTGTGCTATTGTTTCTTTCTTTAATCGTCTACATCTGGTTGCCGTTTGGACTTGTAGTAATCAATTGTGACACATTCGATTCAAAAATATTTATAGATTCGCAAGACTCGTTCACCTATAAGCAAAATAGACGTTTTTTTCTGAAATCAGGCGTTCATACGATCTCTGTCAAAAAAGAAGGTTACCTTGAATATAGTCAGTTTTTTTATGTAGCTCGATTTAAAAAAACTAATTTAGATATAATTTTAAGCCAAGCTTTTTATGCAAGTTATCTTGAAGGGGACATAAACACTTTCGCGCCAGTATCTGTCGACCAAAATAAATCATTGGTCTATTTCTCTGCTGCAACAGGTGGTTTTTACCGCGTTAATACAGATGAAAGAACTTATCAGGCACCAAATAATAATGGGGAGGTTTTTGGGCCAAATATATCTATTGGAGAAGAAGACACGGTAAGTTTTGTACGTTTCTCCCCCGACACTTCTAAAGTCTACATATGTATCTCCTCCCCGGACTTATCAAACAAAATTTTACTCGTTGACCTAAAAACTAACGAGATAATTTCTTTAGCATCAGAAATAATAGACATTGATTGGATTAGCGATAATAACTCCGTTCTAATTTCAAACAACATGATATATACCTCTGATTTGAGAGGTAATGACAAGGTACCCAAAGAGACTCTTAACGAATTTGATTCAACTAATATCCGAGGTTTTGGTGACAATAAAAATTATCTTGCGATCAAAAGTATTGGTGGAGAAGAATATATCTATATAGGTGATAGTAACAGCAGTAAAGAAATATTTCATTACTATGGTCTAACAACAAACATGATTTTATCTTCAAACAGAGACAAGTATCTGATTACTTTAAGCGGATTAACCGGGAATTCCTATGTAGTTGTGAATAATATTGGAGCAGTGCAGACATTGGATGTTCCACCAGAAACCAGCCATGCATCATGGCTGGAAGATGGAGAAAAAATGGTTATCTGCCAATTTGACCAAAAAAGTAACAATTATAAAATCGGTATTTTAACTATTGGTGACAAAAATCTCAAAGAATTTATGAAGTTTCCGTATGATCTTTTAAACGGTGAAATAGAAGAATTATTTTCAATAGGAAAAATTGTATACGTAGTTACCGATCATCAAATAATTGGGTTTAATCTGCCATGAATAGGATAAATTATATTGCTACTAGCAGAAAATTATTGTTTGCACTTTTTTCTGTTCTTTTTTTGATTTGTATATTTTTTATTCACCCCCTCAAGGTCAAAGCGGAAGACACATCTCAATATTATGGTATTCAATGCAGGCGTCATATCACTGCCGAGCTAGCCAAACATTCAGAAATTCCAGGCTGGAAACAAATAGAAATAATCGACAAACTTTCAGACGACGGCTACTTTTGGATGACAACAATTGTTCAGAAAAAGAAATATCTTCATGCTAATCTCGATAACACAAAAGCGTTACAATGGGTCCCTGTCGTTGAAAATCGCTATAACTGGCATGTACCATCATCGTCAAATTCGATTAAAGCAAAAGACTCCGTTGACGCTCAAACATATTATCTCAATTTAGCTAACGAAAATTATACAACGTGGAGAAGTATCGTACTGAAAATCGGTAAAGGTTATTATTACGAAGGGGCCGATGTATGCAAAGAACGTTTTTTACGCAAGAAAAACTGGCTCGGTAATGATGGTGGCAAAGATTTGGATTTTTTTTATTCGCAATGGCCTGATCTGAAAAAAAAATATAGCGGAGAGTTCACAGCCACCGAGAAAGCTAGATTGGAGAGGACTTGGAGCTCTGGTAAGTTTGACAACATTATCATAGCAGCGCGAGATAAGATACCAAGTGCTGGTTCAATAGGATTTACAGGGAATAGCCCAATTGATGATATATTGTGGTTTATTCCGGTTGAAAAGGTTGCCGCGATAGCTGGTAAGGCAGCCTTAAAACCCGTAACACAGTTGGGTTCCAAGCTAATTACCGGAGTAGGGAAAAAAGTTGAAGCATATGGGCTAAGAAAGGCAGCTCAAAAGTCGGCATCAAGAGTGATAACCGTAAGGGTCAGAGGTTCAATAGAATTATTTGGTGAAGCGGGAGCAAAGCTTGATATTGATTTAACAAAAATGTTCGAAAGATCATCAATACCGATTGCGAAACAAAGATCACTAACGATTCAGTTAATAGATACTGTCGATAAATTGAGTAATATGCCTCAATTTAAAAAATACTTTGGTGGTGCAACGGAAGCCGCCATATTGGCACATACTAAAGTTTATTCCAAAAAAGCCTTTATTGAAGAATACGGTGTTAAAGCATGGGGATTATGTACTCATTCAAGATCGCACATTGTTTTAAATGAATCGGGGATTAAAGCTGGCCACCAAGCCAATATTGTAATACATGAATCGCTTCATTATGCTTCTCCAGCAGATCTATCCCCTTCTTATAAATATTTCACAACGATATCCGGATCCAGATATTATCCGCTACAAGAAGGTATAACGGAATTCTTTGCCGATTACGCGATGCGTTCTCTTTACAATAAAGGTTCTTATGGCGCATACGAACAAGAAGTGAGAGTGGTTTCAGCAATTTATACCAATTTAGCAAAAAGATATAAAAATAAATATAAAGATGCCGAAACGAAAGCATTTGAAGCATTACAAGAATGCTATTTTAGAGGAGGAGATGAACACCTTTTATCTATTGACAAACACTTTACCGCTGGTTTTCACGACAAGCTCCATTACTTTATGAAAAATGGCCGATATGATGAGGCGATAAAATATGTTAATTCTTTTTAATCAATTCTGATAATTTAATAATTGCACCATCACATTTAATCTTCAATTAAATATTTGTATATCGAAAATAATCTTGAAGTATAAAAAATTATGAAATTTAAGTATCTTTTATTGTTTTTTTTCTTATTGCTGCTTTCTTTTGGTTGTAGCTATTTGATTAAATATTCAATGGCGGCAGAATTATCATTTTCCCCTGCTACTCCAAGCGTCATAAGTAGACTCGTCCCAATTTCAAACGAAGAAGTTGGGGTAATAGTAACGTGGAACGTGCCGGCAGAATCTGATTATGGCTACAAAATTGACAAAAAAGGTATAAACGGCAGAGAAACTGCTGTAATTCTTGACCCAGACGAAGAAGGAGATAGCAACTTATCAAATGATGGATTCTATTTTGATAGTGCAGTAGTAATCGGTGACACCTACACTTATTATGTAACTAGTTTTGATCGAGATGGCGAAGAATCCCCAGCAGCTAGTACCACAATCAAGATAGAATTGCTAAATTTGGAAGATGAAGAACTTTATGAGACATGCAATATTAAACTAGAGGAATTATCCGGAGAAGCTAATAAAGGCGAAGTGTTTCTAACATGGACCAAACTATGCGGAGATATAACCTATAAGATATACCGTGATGATAAACTAGTCGGAGAAACTTTAGAAAGCAGCTATCTTGATAAATCAGTTCCAAATGGCAATCACAATTATAGAGTGGATGCCTATCGAGAAAAACAAGTTAATTATAATTTTTTAATAGATATGGCGTCAGCAGAACAAACCATAGTCGACACACAAAGCACAACAGTAACGGTTGAAGATAGTCCCGAAACTTCAGGCGATTCAGGAGAGACAGATGAAATAGGAACTGGAGTATCTGGAAATCAAACAAAACTGAAAACGGGCATAAAGATTCCTGGTTATTCCGATACTTTTACCAATTTTGCAGACTATATTAGCAAATTTTATAGTTTTAGCCTCAAGCTTGGTGTGGGTCTATGCACACTCATGATTATATACGCAGGATTTAAGTATATGACATCACAAGGCAATCCTACCATAATCAACGAAGCCAAAGACATCACTATTGGCTCTTTGTCAGGATTTTTGTTACTTATTTTAACCTATTTTGTTTTGGACACTTTGGGTTTGCCAAAATAATTCTTTTCAATTTTTACTTAATCTACCATTTATCTCAGATAAAAATGTGTTAGATGTTAGGGATGTCAGGATGTTAGTGTTAGGGGACGCACTCCATTCAGATCCCTCCTTTACAATAAGGCGCTGTCGCCCAACCTCTCAAACATCCAAAAACTCCCCCTAAATATCAAAATCACTCACTTTCCAGTGAGCTTTTTTTGTTGATCATGATTTTTTCTTGTTGTTTTAGGGTGTTTTAGCCTCATCTAGAGACAAATCACCCTTGTAATTATGTCGATCCCGATGTTTGTAACTCAATAACTCTAATCAGGCGTTTCAGGTTGTAAGCCATGGCTTGGGTAAAAGCTTAGAACTGGACCTTAGCTTGTCCTCTGTAACGGGCTCTTTTGTTAAGCTTAGAGAAGTTACACTCTTCCGGCATCCTAGTTTTAGAAACCCAAATATCAAGATCATGGTTTTTGTCTTTTCTATTATTCTTTTTGATGGCTCTAAAATGAACACCTTTTCTTTTAGCTACTTGCGCTGCCTCTTCGATGTCGTAGCCTTTATCCATGAGTGCCATGCCTTGATTTGGGCAAACATGCTTGAAGGCTTGATTATCATTAACATTGGCGGGAGTCACAGCGACTTTATTAATGATACCTTGTTTCATATCGATGCAATAATGACGTTTGTAACCGAAATGGAATTTGTTTTTACCTTTGCGTCCATAGCGTGCTTGCTTATCAGCAACATACTTTTTTACATTCCTGTTATTAAGCTTTTCTTCTCCCTCTGCCAGAGCCTTATCCCGTTCCTCCCAGAGAGCTGTTTTGGTAATTATGCCGGTAGCATCAACAAAGGAGAAGGTTTCACCGATTAAGCCTTTTTGTTTCAGTTTATCATTGACAGCTTTAAAGATATTACCGATGTTAATAGTCCCTAGCCGTTTCCTAAAATCTCCGAAGAAGCTATGATCTGGAGTAGCTTCGGTTAGCTCGTAGCCACAGAACCAACGGATAACCATGTTTTCAGAGATGGCTCGCTCCATCTCTCTGTCAGAGTAATCCTCTAGGAACTGAATAACCAGTAAGCGGACAGCTTTCTCTACTGCTATACCTTTGGCTCCTGTCTTAGAATAGAGATGGCAATATTGCTTAGCAATGGAGTCAAGATTAAGACTGGTGTTTAGAGTACGGAAGGGGTGCTTTGGATCTACTGCTCTCTCCATTATCTCTGCTTCTGATAGCCCTATTAATTTAAGGGGAGATGGTTGATATGAGTACATGGTTTCCTTCTCAAGAGATTAAAACAAAATAAATGATGCTTTAACACCATTTTACTTGAATAGGATTATTTATTCTATGCTTTTACATAACTTTTTAGATTAAACACTAGCTTGTAGAGATACTGAACCTCTATCGGCTCTAAGCCGATAGGTTCAAGCTCAGCATAGTGCTAAA
>CAYMCH010000066.1:0-5641 GCA_964389035.1 uncultured Candidatus Saccharibacteria bacterium
CATTCACAAACACGCTTACTTTTAGGTAAATATTTAGAATATAGGGTAACAGTAAAATCTATAAAAAGAAGTAACACTTAAATTATTTATAACCTAAAAATAAATGGAGGGATATGAGACTTAAAAGTGAAAAATTTAAGACAAGATTTAGCTATATCCTGGCAGTTTTGATTTTGTGCATGATGTTTTTCCTATCTTTTTTTGCTGCTATGGGTGATTCGGGGACTACTGATGAAATCGCTCATATTCCTTCTGGTTATTCATACTTAAAATATCAAGATTTTCGTTTAAACCCTGAACATCCTCCTCTAGCAAAAGCATTGGCTGGAAGCTTACTGCAGTTTATTACAATAAAAGATATTCGTACAGATTGGAGTTGGGATGGTATTAACCAATGGGAGGCGGGGTGGAGTTTATTATACAGATCGGGGAATAATACATCTCTTGTGTTATTGTTAGCTAGATTGCCGATGTTATTATTGGCATTGGGATTAGGCGTAGTTTTGTTTTTATTTTCTAAAAAATACTGGGGTAAAAAAGTTGCTCTTATTGTTCTAGCATTATATGCTTTTTATCCAGATGTTTTAGGGCATAGCCATTTAGTTACTACAGATATCGCTGCGGCCTTTGGGTATGTAATTACTATATGGGCGTTTGATAATCTAATGAAAAGAAAGACCAAAAAAGCTTTGGTCATTGCGGGAATTGTTTTTGGTTTAGCACAATTATTAAAATTTTCGTCTTTTTTGTTATTTATAATATTATTAATTTTAGTTTTTTATCGAGCAAAAATTGAACAAAAAGAAGATCAATCATACTGGATTAAGTTTTGGCAATTATTTAAAATGTATTTTTGGACTTGTGTTATTTCGGTAATTTTTGTGTGGATTGTATATATACCATTCGTTTGGAATACGCCTTCCGAAGTAGAATACAAAGTGATAGAAATGAATCTTACAGACAATGCTAGCTCTTTATGGAAAAGAAATTTTTTGCATCTTTTTGAACATAATCCGATTCTCAGAGGAATGGGACATTATATTTTGGGAATTATGCTTGTATTTGCTAGGGTCGCAGGTGGAAATGCTACATACATTATGGGAGAATTATCAGATAAAAGCATTGCTTGGTTTTTTCCTGTGGCATGGCTGATAAAAACTCCTCTAACTATAATAATATTATTTGTATGGTCTTTATTAACATTGGTTTTCTTGAGGAACAAACACAAGGAGGATTCTTGGTTGAATTGGATTATATTGACACCGATTGTAGTATATTGGGCATTCACTTTGAAGGGATCTTTGAATATCGGAATTAGGCACTTAATGCCTACGGTACCATTCATAATATTATTTATTGGAAAATCTATCAAAAGATATGTTTCTGGTGAAAAAACGACTAAACAAGGAATATTAATATATGCATTAATTTTATTAATGATTATAGAAACAATCTCATATTTTCCTCAATATATTTCATATTTTAATATTCTTATTCCTCGAAATAATAGGTATAAATATTTAGTGGATTCATCATTGGATTGGGGTCAAGATTTACTACGATTAAAAGAATATATTAATAAAAACAATATTGATTCGATAAAAGTTGATTATTTTGGAGGTTCTGTTCCTCCGTATTATATTCCGCAAAGCGTAGAGTGGCACAGTTCATATGGACCAACCACGGGTTGGTTGGCGGTTTCTGCAACCTATTTTCAATCATCAAAATTATATGGTCCCAAGGAAAGTAAATGGTCATATGAATGGTTGGAGCAACATAAACCAAAAATAATTATTGGTGGATCTATATTAGTTTATCACATTACCAATGAAGATTTAGCGAAATACCCTCCTAAATCTAATTATCCCATTACTGTTATTGAAAAGCCGGGAACAATTAATATTTATAAATAGAGAAAGAGAGAAAGATGAGTGAAAAACCCTATCTTAGTGTGGTTGTTCCCGCATATAAAGAGGAACACAGAATTCATAAAATTTTAGATGCGATTATTAAATTTCAAGAAAAACAGAGTTATCAAATAGAAATAATAATTGTACTTGATGGCTCGCCAGATAACACAAAGATGCAAGCCCAAAAGTATTATGGTGTAATACCTAATATTAGAATTATAGACAGGAAAGAAAATAAAGGTAAGGGTTATACGGTAAAAGAGGGTATATTAGCCGCAAAAGGTGACTGGATATTATTTTCTGATGCTGATAATTCTACACCAATATCTCAAGTCAATAAATTGCTTGAGCATACTAAAGACAACCATGTTTTGATTGGTTCACGATATATTCAAGGTAGCAAATTAGCTCGTCCTCAACCATTTTATCGAATATGGGGAAGTCGTTTTTTGAATTTAATAATACAATTATTTGCTGTTCCTGGGATTAAAGATACACAATGCGGTTTCAAATTGTTCGAGTACAAAGCGGCGAAAGAGATTTTTAATCATATGACATTTAATAGATGGAGTTTTGACATTGAAATATTGGCTATCGCCAGACATCTGGGTTACAAGATTACAGAAGTCGGTATTACATGGTATGATGATCCTCATTCTCAGGTAAATCCTATAAAAGATGGTTTAAGAATGATAAAAGATGCTTGGCAGGTTCGTAAAAATATTTATATGAAGTTATATGACAGATCATAAAAAATAAAAATAGCCTGATTGTATGGTCATTTTTATATAAATAAAATTATGCTTTTTTGTGATCTCTAATTTCCTTTGAGATTACTTTGCCTGATTTATCAATTTGATAAAGATATATTTCTCCAGTTCCAATTTCGAGTGAAGGGATTTCTTGGTCAGTTATTTGTTCTAAATGTTTAATAATCGTCCTAAGTGAATTGCCATGAGCAGCAACTATAACATTATGTCCCTCTTTTAAATCATGTAATATTTGCTTTTCATAATAGGGGATAGAACGATTCGCAGTATCTTTGAGACTTTCACCGTTAGGTGGAGCTACATCCCAGCTACGTCTATACTTAAGAAAAAGCTCGTCGCCAAATTTAGCTTTAGCTTTATCTTTGTTCATGCCAGTTAAATCACCGTAATCGCGCTCTTTAATCTCAGGACTCTTTTTAATAGGTATATCCTTATAGTTTAACTCTTCTAAAATTAGATCTAGAGTTTGTTGGGCTCTTTTTAAATCAGATGTGTGAGCTTTATTAATTTGTATATCAGCAAGTAATTTAGCGGCTGACTGGGCTTCTTTTTTACCTTGATTGCTAAGTTCCACATCGGTAAAACCTGTAAATTGATTTAGCAAGTTCCATTGAGATTGCCCATGACGGACTAAAATAAGGTAAGACATAATTTATAAGTTTAAACTAAAAATTTTAAATAAAAAGAAAATTATTTTATTTGATTGATAAAGAATCTCTACCAGCATAAATAGCTTTGTCGCCAAGTTCCTCTTCAATTCGAAGGAGTTGGTTGTATTTGGCAATGCGTTCGGATCGGCAAAGTGAGCCGGTTTTTATCTGACCAGTACCTAATCCTACAACAAAATCGGCAATAGTGGTATCTTCAGTCTCACCTGAGCGATGAGAAACTACTGCGGTATATTTGGCGTTATTAGCCATATGGATAGCGTCTATGGTTTCTGAAACAGTGCCAATCTGGTTAAGCTTAATCAAAATAGAATTAGTTACATTCATATCAATACCTTTTTGTAGTCTGGATACATTTGTAACAAATAAATCGTCTCCTACAAGCTGCGTTTTATTTCCAATTCTATCGGTTAAAAGTTTATAACCATCCCAATCGTCTTCAGCTAAACCATCTTCTATAGAAACAATTGGAAATTTATTGACCCATGATTCATAATAATCAACCATCTCGGCACTATTTAATTGTTTGTTTTCAGTTTTGAGATAGTACGAGCCATTATTAAATATTTCGGAAGTCGCACCGTCAATAGCAATAGATATTTCTTGACCAGCCTTAAAACCAGCTTTCTCGATGGCTTGTAAGATTACTTCAACAGCGGCTACATTGTTGGGTAAAGATGGAGCAAAGCCACCTTCGTCACCAACAGAAGTATTTAACCCTTTTTCTTTAAGAATCGATTTAAGCGCATGAAATGTTTCGGCGCCATAACGCAAAGCTTCTTTAAATGATGGTGCTCCAATAGGCATTACCATAAATTCTTGAAAATCGGTAGAATTCTCTGCATGTTTACCACCATTCAATATGTTCATCATCGGTGTGGGGATAATGTATGGATTGTTGTTGTCTGATATTTGAGCGAAATATTGATAAAGAGGTATTCTAGTGGATTTAGCAGCGGCATGAGAGAAAGCCAAAGATATACCCAAAATAGCATTGGCACCCAATCTGGCCTTGTTTTCAGTGCCATCTAGAGTTTTTTGATCAAAGTTTTTGTCTAAAAGATTATTTCTAAGCTCATTATTAATATTAGCAACTGTTTTTAATACACCTTTGCCTTGATATCTGTTTTTATCTTCATCGCGTAACTCTACAGCTTCATAGCTACCGGTCGATGCTCCGCTCGGTACAGCTGAGCGACCAAACGAACTGTCATCTAAATTAATATCAACTTCTACGGTGGGATTACCTCTAGAATCTAAAATTTCTCGGGCTTTTAAATTTTTAATTTTTGGCATAAAACCTCCATTTTATTTGTAAAGTAATTTATTTATTGTTTGTACAATATTTATATATCATCATACGACATAAATCTCTCGTTTGTAATTATCTATTTTAACCATTTCAGCCTTGCCTGATATAATCTTGTCAAAAGGTTCGCAAGCATAGCAACCACCTTTTTCACAATCAAATTCTTTATTTTTTCGTGCTTGTTTAATTTTTTTAGCTATTTGCATTATCGATTGGTATGCTTCATTGCTTGAGGGAAGATCAAAATTTTTGATTTCACCTTTTTTTAAGTACCAATAACATGCTTTATTAACAATGCGTTTTTGGCAATTCTCTAGTAATAATCGGTAGATTGCAAACTGTAAAGAGTTTTCGTTCTCTTCGTATTTACCTGTTTTAAAATCGATAATATTCACTGTATCGTCATCAGAATTATATTTAATCCAATCAATTTTACCACATAAAATAATATTATCAGGCTCAGATAAAAAAAACCATGGCAAATCCATATTAATTTTTATAGCTTTGTCAGCTAATGGTCCGGGATTGGCTTCTACTTTTTTTAGCATCTCCAAACCGCGTTTTTTAAACTCGGCTTCTTCTTTATCGTTTTTAAAACCTCCAAGTTTTCCAGAAATTTTACGCCATTTTACTTCATATAAAACTTTGAGAGGCATGTCAAATCTTTTACTGCTAGGTAAATCGTATAGAGACTCTAAAACATCGTGTATCACTTGACCGAGTGCTAAATGCGGATTAATTATGGAAATTTTCCTGTTGGTTTCGGGGTTTTTATATACATTATTAAAATAATAAGCTCTGGGGCATTTTAAAAAATCGTTAATAGATGAGTGCGACAACCAAAGAGCTTTATATTTATCCTGCATATTTATATATTATCATCAATAAATAAAAAAAACAGCTCAAAGCTAAATAAAATGGTACTTGTGTGGCAGTAATCAGTCACGGTCATTCAAGTGCTTTAAGATGCTTTAACCTTGGCTT
>CAYMCH010000067.1:0-5505 GCA_964389035.1 uncultured Candidatus Saccharibacteria bacterium
ACCACCGAGAAAAATTATACGATCTTTAAGCAAACGAGAGTACAAATCATAAGCACGTTCACCTTGATGTGTTTTTTCGATAACCGTAGGAATAAGATATGACATATTGCTCCAATTTTTTAATTTTATTGTAAAAATTCGTCAAGACTTTACAAAATTTCGACGGTTATAAAATCAAAATGATATTTTAAAAAGCGTCTAGAAAAATATTGTAAAGTTACTAGAAATTATTTACCAATTTCTAGTATTTTAGATTAAAGAATACAAGAAAATTAGAGTAAATTCAATTATTATTAATAAATAATATCTTTTTATTTTTATTTAACCTCAATTTTTGCATTTATTGCAACCGTTTCAGTAATACTACCCTCTCCATCATTTAAAGCAACATGAGTAGCTTCTGCAACCAGGATTTCAATGGTTCCAGTCTTTTTAGGAATCGCTTTAAGTACAGCTACATTGCCGATTCCTTTAAAACCGGGCGAGGGTAAAGAACCTACCAATGATACAGCACCTGTAACATTATCATATTCGTTTGCTTGAATAATCCAATACTTAAAAATTGAATTACTTTTTACTATTTCTTTAATTTCTATTTCATCTTGATTAAATATTAAATGGATTTCCGCCGCATTTATTGTTTGACCTAAAGTATTGATGATTATTGGAAGTTCAACCAATTGGTCCACTTTATTTTCGCTCTCTACATCGCTTGGTTTACTATTTGACGATTCTTTAGGATTCCCGACCTGAACTTGTACTTTTGGTTTCTCAGTTGTTTTATCGTCATTATTTTTCGAAAGCCAAAAAAACCACACGAAGACAACAATAAATAACAATAACAACAATAATAACCACAGAAATTTTTTTCTGCGTTTTTTATTATCATTATCCGGATTGTAATAGCTAATTTGACCAATCATACATCATTATAGATAAATCGGATAAATTACAATTATTATCATCATTAATATCACTTAATATTTCTTTATAGTTATTTGCCTTATAATCAATCTTAAAAATATCCAAATCTTTGTTATCTACTATTCCGTCATTGTTTATATCGGATGTTCGAGTAACTTCAAAACTTTTAATTTTTGTTGACTCGCTCGTGCTGCCATAACCATCATAGGTAATTTCTGAATAATTTTTCGATCCTAAGTGTAGTTTTGGATTAATATTTATATTATACAATCCATTGGCATCAGATTCCGTATCTAAATTAAAATTGTCCTTAAAACTTGTTATTGCCACACTTATTTTGCCATAGCTAAAAGTACGACCACTTAGCCAAAGTGGCGCAGATCTTTTTATCTGATTTTCTTTATCCGATGAAGTCGGCGGAAACATTATTCCCGATATTAGGGTATCCTGCAACTGATTAATATTAAACTGATAACTTAGTGACTCAGAATTATTGTTATCGATATCTCGGCACCATATACCAATATTATGTAGACCAAGACTCATGCTATTTACTGTTTTAGCAAAATCGCCAGAGTTATTAGCATTTCCAGTGCCGATCAACGAATTGTTTTCATAAATATAAATTATTGCCCCAGGACTTGTTTTGCCAGACAACACTAAACTACCAGTCAAAGGAGCAATATTAAGCGAGGTACTATTACCAGCGGTTATTAAGACTTCGCTTCTTCCGTTGTCTGTATAACCAGATTCACCAGTTAAATCGATATAATACCCCCCCGGCAACGAGGGATTTTTAACCTGATGAGAATTATCAACACTATCTCCAATTTGTATTTCTATCTGTTCATTTTGATTTATTGCAGTGGCATTAGGACACAACATAAAATTAATCTCATTGCTAACAACATTCACTTGTATCTCGTCTCCAGCTCCACAAGTACCAACTATGTTTCGATTTGTACCGTTTGAAAAGATTTCGATATAACTATTATCTATATTTGTCAAATTAAAAGAAGAATCAAAAACTAGTTTAAAATTTTCTCCAGCAATAATCCCATTAGCATCATCGATTTTCCATGTAATAATATGATATGACCAAACATTAGGCATTTGGGTAGAAAGCTGATCAGAAAATAATAAACCAGCCTCAGTTTTAGTAATTAAAAAAAATGAAACCAATAATCCCATACAAATTGTGAGCCATATTGATTTCATTTTATATTAATTTAATTAATTTTCTTTTTACCAGTGAGTACAAGTATAGCTAGCCAAAGACGTTTTCTCATTAAAAAAATCATTATAATAAATAGCAAAATAATAATTGTTGGAACAAACGGAATAATCCAGAAACCAGTTGTAGCATTGATATTTTGGTTGGTTGATCCATAAGTTAATGATAAAGTAGCTGTATACGGACCAAATAAATTTTTTGCATTATATTGCATGGGAATTTCACGAATTGCAGTAGGTAAAACATTTTTACCATCTATCTCTATCTCGGAAACTTTCCGTCCAAATATATCATTTATAATCAAAAAACCGCGAGGACGAACATATACATTCCCAATATTTTTAACTTTCAATATAAAATTTATATTTTGGTTTTTCCAGAGAATTCTTTTCAAGGCATTGAAGGAAATGACACTTGCTTTTTCTTGAACCGTACCTGCTACTGTTAGAAACACTAATGAGCCAACTTTTTGTGATAATAACGATCCCGTGCCTGGATCTGGTTTGTTGTTTACAGTAGTAAAAAGCACTGTAGCAAAATGTCCGCCAGGTTCAGCATTTTGTGGAATATTCAAATCAAACTGTACATTTTTAGTCTCGCCCTTTCCAAGATTTATTGCACCGGCATTCATAACTATCCAGTCTTTTAAAGAAGGCAAAGACTGCTCTTTGTCATCTACAACTGAAACCTGTCCTTTATCTCCAATGGGCTTTAAGTTTTCGACAGAAGTTGCGATAACAATATCTTCTGATCCATTGTTAAACAATGATATGGATTCGCTAACTTTATCGCCTGGATTAGCTTTTAATTCAAAAACGGGAGGGGTTATAGTAAATCCCCTACCCGGATCTTCAGCTCTAACTTTTTGTATAGGCACTAAAACAACTGCACCCAAAATAAGCAATCCAGATAATTTTAACAGCACCCACCTTTTTGTCATTATATTCTCCGTCTAAAATACAGCAGTGGCAATATATTCGACTATTCCAGTATAACTTCCTTGAGGTTGCATTGAATTGGCTTCAACCTTATGACCAACTTTTGTAGATTCAGCGTTAACAGGTCCGTTGCTATATATTACTTCATAAGCTGTTGAACTAAATGGTGCCCACTTGTCACCACCAGATGAAGTAAAACGATCTACCGTACCAGTACCTAAAGTAGAATCTTCTGTAGTATAACCATACCAACAAGTATTTGTATTAGCAGTACCTCCAGATGGATTTGTACCTGCAACCCAAGCTTTCGGATCTGCATTGGTAGCACTATCATAAGCGAAACCATCACAATTATTACTTCCACTAGTTAATCCGTCATTAGTACCAGAGCCAAGCCATCTTACACCAACTGTATAACCTTCAGCAGCATTAGTAGACACCTGGATAGAATGTGCACCAACTTTATCATTATTTACTGTCATCGTTTCGAAAGGCATTGTAGAAGAAGTAGAAGTAATTGAGGTTGATGCACCATTTACTGTATCAGCCGAATTTACAGCATTAACAGTAACAGACAAAGAAGCTGAGATATCTAATGTAGTCGCAACTCCGGCAATAACAGCTACTTGGATTTCACCCGTATCTGTATAGCCAGTCGTATCAGCCAAAGTAATGGTGTATGAACCAGCGGTAGGATTTGTGATTTGATTACTGCCAGTACCACTAGCAGTGGCATTAGCACCAATCTCTACTGTAACCACACTGTCTGCAGCAATAGTAACTAATTCCGTACAAGCAGTAAAGGTAAGCACATCGTTAGTCATAGCCACACCAAAATCTTCACTACCACTACAGTCAGTAGCAGTGGTTTTGTCGACACCATCATCAGCAATATCTATATCATCTTCTGTGATGCTAGCAGTATCAAAATCTGTAGCGAAAGTTAGAGTGAATACATCATCCGCTTCAATCCCAGATGCATCTATTACATCCCAAGATATATTATGATCCGAGTCAGTCGATGGCCTACTATCACTTAATGAGTCTGAAAACGTGGTAACAGTAGCAGCAAATACCTGATATGGACTTGCAATTAAAACAGACATTACGATAATTGAAACTACTAATTTTAACCTGATCATTTATTATCCCTCCAAAGCACCTTCTATGCCCCACAAATAATAATTCTTACGGCAGAAATAAAATTCTTCCGTAGTTTAGGTAACATAAAAATAGTAACAATTAATACTATTAATAATATAGCAAGCAAATGATATAGTTGCAAATAGCAAAAATTAATTTGGGCCATCGATATATTTTTATCTCTACCATACTGTTGAATTACTTTTAATTGATATATGCCAGGCCAATATATATCATTTATTGGAGCATTTATTTTTCTAGTTTTTTGGGGTAAAACAGTGTATTCGCCAATATTAAATTCTTTTGTTAATCCAGTTATCAAATTTTTAATTTCAACTTTCCCTTTTGGGCGCAAGTGAACATTACCAGAATTACTAAATTTTAACTCTAATTTGGCTTGATCTCTAGTTGCTATATTATCTGTAATTTTTAATTCAGATATCTTCCCCTTTTGAACAATATCTCCTTCAGATATTAAAAATAGTAACGCACCCACCCGACCGCCAATTTCTAGCGAGCTGGCATCATAAAATTTCTCTGGAACCAATATTTCAAAAAAAATTGTCCCATAATATCCCCCAGGCGGAAGATCATTCGGTGTCGATAATAATATTTCAATTTGCCTCTTAGCATTTGGCTGAAGCACAAAATCAGGATTAATAATTTTTCCCCAATTTGGTATAGACAGACGATCAGAATCAGGGTCTTCTTCAAATTCTACTCCTCCTGTCTCATCGCTAGCATTAAATTCTCTGATATAACTTTTTATTGGTAACGAAATATGAGATGGGTTGTTAATTTCTAATTCAATTTTTGAGTCTTGTCCTGGTTTTACAACTTCTTCAATTATGGAAGGCGAAACAATTAAACCCTTTATATCACTGTCAGTTTCTAACACATCTATTACTTGAGCAAAGGCTGGTAAAAATAAACTTAATGTAAAAAAAGTCATTATAAATGATACAATAATTTTTATTTTAATATTTTTCATGTTTGTTCTTGATTCATAAGGCAAAGATTTGTAGATTCTTCGGTTCCTTAGAATGACAAGCTATTTGTAATAGTCAGTCATTTTCCCTGATAGTCGTCATCCTGACAAAATAAGGATCTGCTTTATTCTTTATTATTTACAATAATTTGTCATCCCGAGGTACCGAGAGATCTTCATGTGTTTGTTTTTTTACCAGGAAACAAATCGGTAGATTCTTCGGTTCCTCAGAATGACATCTATTAGGATATTTGTATTTTTATAAATTAATAATTAAT
>CAYMCH010000068.1:0-5471 GCA_964389035.1 uncultured Candidatus Saccharibacteria bacterium
GAGCTAGTCGAATGGATTGAAAATTGTTTTCCCCTCTAATAGTTTGTCATCCTGACATTAGGAAGGATCTATACTATTCTTTTTTTATTCAGTATCTTTAGCTTTTCTTCTAGAGTAATTTTTGAAAGCGGCAAAGATAAAGATGGTGGTAATAATAATTAAAATTGCCATCGGAATAGTATATTTTATTGGAAAAAAATAGAACCTTGTTACAGCAGTGAATGAGCTATCTAGTTGCTGTCCATAATCTGCAGCTAAAGTAGCAGTATATACTCCAAAAAGATTTTTTGGTGGGCTCCAAATGGTACTCATTCTTCTAGTTGCACTTGGTAAGACATTTTCTCCGTTTAGAGATACTTCGTCAACTTTTCTACCAAAAATATCTGTGATAACAATTGTACCTTTTGGCTTGGTGTGATTGATTCCATTGTTCCTTACTTTTAGTTCGAAGGTTAATTCCTCGTTATCTTTAAACAAATCAAAATTTGATACTTTTAATATATCTTGAAAATCTCCAGCAATTGTGAGCATAACCAGCGAAACCACTCTGGCGGTAGCACTGGGTTCGTTGGTATTTCTTATGGCTCTATCTGCACTGATTACTACCGAAGCGTATTTACCTCCACGTTCAGCACCGTCTGGTATATTGATAGTATAATTAATAATTTTAGTTTCTTTGGCTCCAATCTTTCCGTTTGCCTGATCAAATTTAATCCAACTTGATAAAAGATTGGGAATATTGGGGTTGCTGCTACCAATCACTACCTCGCCATTTTCTCCAGTGGAATCAATATTGTCTAAACTTATAGCATAGATATAGTCGTGTTCATCATCGTTAGTAATTTTAATTGATTGTTTTATAGAAGCTCCGGCAGTAGAAGCTAATTCAAATTTTGCAGGCAATACTGTGATCCCTTGCGAAGTATTAACATCAATACAAGCCTTAACAGGCAAACCCAAAGAAAATAAAGAAATAGTTAATACAGACAAATATAATAATACTATCGATAATTGATATAGAAATTTCATATGACTACTTGACTGCTGTTATAAAATATGAGCTAAAACGTTTGTAAAAAAACCGTTCACAAATAGTATAAAGTTTTTTAAACTTCAAGACAAATTATATGTAAATTAATTAATAAAATTGCTTTACTTTAGATGTTAAAAATTATAAAATTGTAAGTAATATGGAGGAGGATAAAAAAGAGGAAGACATTCAGATAACTTCCCAAGTTTCTTCTATGCAAGAAAACAATTTTGTTGATCCCTCGAGTACTCAAATTACTAATATCGAAGACCAGCTAAAAAAAGCTCAGGATACTTTGTTGTCTTTGCAAAAAATTAAGCAACAGCTTGAACAAGAGCGAAAAGCAAAAATTAAGGCCGCGGAGGCAGAACAAGAAAAAGTTACTTCTCAAAAACTTAAAGAAGAAAATAATAAACTGAAAAGAGAGCTACACGAATATCAAGACGAGATAAATTCCCTAAAAGATATTATTTCTGTTTTCAAGAACGATTTGCTTAAGACCGCTGAACATCTACAGAGCAGGGTTTCAAGTTCGTTGGATAGGATGGAAGGGCAGAGTCATAATTCCAGACACCAAGTTGTTTCTCATACGCATCGTAATATTTTATCGAAGCATCATGTAAACGAGGAAGAAGAAAAAAAATCCCATAATGATACTCATCGAGGAGGTTTTTTTGGGCAATTACAAGTTCAAACTGAAAAGCAAGAAAGTGCTACAAAGGCAAAGTTGCACGATCATGAAGTGAGTACTCATGCCGATGAGCATGCCCAAGCCAGCGAGCCATTTGCACAAGTGACTATAGCTACACCTGAAATCAACACTCAAGTCTCACCTATGGCGGCTAGCCAGCCATCTGCAGTCTTAGACGAGAAAAAAGAAGAAGTTAAAGAAACGGTTTCAGCTCAGCAAGAAGAGCAAAAACCGGAGTTAAATCCCATACCTGTGCCAACTTCGACAGTGCCTACTGCTACACAAAATTTAGAGACTAGCCAGTCATCTCAAGCAAGTCAGTCACAAGAAACAGTTAGCACTCCTCCTATATCACAAGCTGTAGTGACGGAACCTGTTCAAAATTCGTCTCAGGCTGTTGCAGACACTACCCCAGCTCCTGCTCTTTTAGTAGTACCAAATAAAAATGATAATGAAGAAGAAAATCTTAATGAAGAGATGAGCGAGTATGACGAAATAAAAAGAGAGTTAGAGGCATTGGAGAATGAGAGTGTTTTTGGCAAGGAAGAGGAAGTCAATTCTTTGCAAGAAAACAAAGTTGTGCAGACTGAGCCAGACAATTCATTGGTGAATACAAATAGCGTTCTAAAAAGTTTGATCAATATAATAGCTGGAGGCAATAAACATAAAAAACCTAAAGTCCCAGAAATGGTAAAAGCGATAAAAGCCGAACCGATGTCTCAACATTCGGCGGAGTTTAAAGAGCAATTTTGGCAAGGTGGAGATAACTCTCAACAAAATCAACAATCAAATAATTCTGTCAATACTGTCGATCCGATTAAAACAGAGAGCCATCCTGTGCAATCTTTTGCGTCTTCCGAGATGGCGGGTGCAACAAATAACTTTCAGAGTGCCACCAATACAGCTCAGGAAAGCCCATCTGCAGTAAATATTCAGCAAGCTTCAGTTGATTCTACAACTGCCCAAACAGAGACCCAAAACTTAGCGATGGCTGGTCAATCACCGGTTCAAATTAAAAAACTGCATAAAGTCTTTAAGAAAAAGAAAAAAATTATCAAAGAATCAAAAACTCACAATCTAAACAAGGAAGATCATCATAAAACTCGTAAAGGTATGGGAGCCATGGGGAAGATGGCAATTAAAACAGCTGTTGTAATATTGATATTATTTTCTGGTTTAGTCGCATACAAATTAAAAAATGCCGATCAGCTACGAGAAAGCTACATGTCAAAAGCCAAGGAAAATGTTGTTCAAGCCGGCAAAGCAAGTAATGCTCCGCCAGCAGGTTTTAGCGATTTGCCTGTTGAAGAGAGGTACAAAGAAGCATATGCAGAAGTCAAATACGAAGATACTATATGGACAGAATATAACGATTCTGACCTCGGAGTAAAATTAAAATATCCGCAAAACGCTACTTATCGTGTAAAGCCAATTGGTAGTAATAATTTGTGGTTTCTACGCAAGAATGGATATTTGCTAAAGATCGAAAGAATAGATACAGAGCAGACGCTAGAAGAGATGGCTATAAGTGTATCAGGGGATATCAGCTATAAGCAGGAATCCTTAGAAGTCAAAGATAATCCTACTATTCACATGATTTTGCAAGAGACTTTACCTGTGATGGGTAATATCTATTTGGTAAAGGTAGATGCTACTATATACAAAGTATGGTACAAAACATTTGTTTCGGGTGAATCGCCAGATGATGAGCAGAGACTCAAAACACTTCTTGACACTTTGGAATTCACTCGTAACGATCAATAACTCTTAAATGAAAAAGATACTTAATTATATAATTCAATATCCTATTGAATTGCTAGTAGTTTTTGTTGTTGCTACTGGTCTAATATGTTTTCCTGCTGCTATCTCGGCTGCTATATTTGTGCTAACAGGTGTTGTATTGGCTTACAGCTTGTTTTTTTCGAAAAAGAAGGAATTAAAAATATCTTCAGTAATATTGTTGTTAATAATTATTTTTATCTATTATTATGTTACTCAAAAAGAGGCATCTGATTTGTCTATAATATTAGCTTGTGCAACTTCTATTGCCATGGCATATTTTTTCGGTAGAGCAAATGCTACAAATCAAAATCAAAAAAAAGCCGCCAAAAAAATGTTGATTGTGAGTTCAATAATAATTTCGCTTATGCCATATGTTTTTAGCATTTTTTTTCAGATTAGTACAAATATAGAGTCAGAAAAAATGGAAAGCAAGATGGCTGGTATCAATCAGACTATAAATGATGGTTTAGTTTCAATTAAAAATCAAACCGAAAAATATAGCAGTGATGTTTTTATTATTCAATTATTGCTGGAAAATAAATTTGAAGATTTGAATAATTATTGTCAAAATTTAAAGACATCTCAAAATCTAGATTATTTAGCTGTAGCAGACGAAAAAGGTAAATTTATTTTAAGATCAGATTATCCGGATTTGGTCGGTAGCGATATAGACGATATTTTTCCAGAATTTACTAAAAATTCTGAGATTAATGGCGTATTTCATAATGATAATAATATTTTTGCGGCTTACGGCAAAAGCATCCAAATTGAAGAACATGCTAAACCTATAGGCTGGATAATATTTGGCAGAAATATTGATAATAGCTATCTTAAAAATTCGATAGATGATAGCGATCAGATAGCAATGTATTATCAGGGTTTGGTATTTCCATCGGCTTCAAAATCGTTTTCGTCTCGTATTGTGCAAGAAGCCATAAATCAAGGGGTTGTAAATGAAAACAGCGATAAAGTACTATTTGACTATGATTCTAAGAGATATATTTTAATAAATAATTTTATAGATTGCTGTACGGCAAATTTATTGTTATTTCATGAATATCGGACTAATAATTTTAGCTACATCTATGGTTTGATTACAATTATTTTATTTATTATTATCATTAGTGCGATTTACACTTATTTCGAAAATCGAAAACAAGGTATACGCTATAGAATTACGCAGTTTTTTAGAAATTTTAAAAAACAGGGAGGCTTTGTTTCGTTTATTTATATTGTAGAATTAATTTTATTGTCAGGAGTTGTGTTATTGGTGTGGCATCAAAGCCACAAAATATTTTATGAAGAGTCATTTGACATAGCTACTGTAGAGAAGCACGAGGTATCTAGTAGCGTGCAATTATATAATTTTATTTTGCACACAGATAAATTTGTCAAAACTGGCGATTTGGCTAAAACAGAAATAAAAATATCAAATTATCCTGTAGGTAATAATTCAATTCAAGCGGAAATTCATTTTTCGAAACAATATTTAGAGGCCAAAGATATTATAATTAATACTACTATCTGCAATAAGATTCATGAAAATACTATAGATAACAATACGGGGATACTACGTTTAAGCTGCGATATGAACCAAACCGGATCAGGAGATGTCAAGGAGCAATTGTTGGCTACAATTACTTTTGGTGCAAAGACCCAAGGTTGGGGCGATATAAAAATTGATGATAATTATAGCTTTATTATAACCGTTAAAGGCACTCTAAAAAGCATTTACCAAAGCTCTAGCGACGGTGAGAAGGTGCTAGTATATTGATTAGGGATAAAGATAGTAGGTAGTGGTAAATAGCGAGTAGCTAATTTATAATTTAAAATTTTTCTATTTTCAATAAATATCCGATAGAATTGAGAATTAAGAATAATGAATTATGATATAAATTGTCATTCTGAGGAACCGAAGAATCTACACCTTATAAAGCACGAAATTCGAATATCGAAATCCGAAACAAT
>CAYMCH010000069.1:0-5463 GCA_964389035.1 uncultured Candidatus Saccharibacteria bacterium
GATCGATGGCCGGTACCGCACGGACGCGGCTGCCGGCGGCTGGGACGTCTGAGAGCTTGAGGTGTTGCGAGAGCCCAGCTCTCACTTCCACCTCGCGCTCGCTCCAGAGCGGCCACGACAGCCCTCCGAGGAGGTCGACGCCTCCGGCGGCTGCCGGCATCTGGGTCATTACTGCACCCAGCACCAGCAGAACAACCAAAACGACTGCGTTGCCACGCATAATACTGCTTCCTCCTTGCCCCCAGGTTGGGGCGATGTGGCTGTGCCCCCGCAAGGGGGTGTTGTGTAGACATTTTAACGTACCGTCTTGCCTCAGCTGGCTACGAATAGCCCGCTAAAACAAAACCGGCCTCATTCTGCAAGAATATCTGCTTGGCTTGCGCCGTGCCGACATTCTCTTGGATTGAGGCGGAAATTTATTAGTATATATTATCTGGAGAGTATTGAGTCTGCTTCTAACAAATTCCTCATCTCATTCCACTTTTTAGCTTATTAGCTTTTTAGTTTGTAGCTTATTAGGCTTTAGGTTATTAGGTTGTAGGTTTTATAGGTGATAGTTTTCAGATTTAAGTATCAATTAATAATTGATTATTCTATTGGTTGTTGAATATTGGATATTGTTATGATTTTTCTTTATAGTCTGTCATCCTTGAGGTGTTTTACCGAAGGATCTTCCTATGTTGTTTTTTTACTTGAAAACAATACTGTAGATTCTTCCCCGCCGATTCGGCGGGTCAGAATGACATAAGAACGGACTCGAATGACAATCTATATAAATATTTATAATTCATACCTTGCTTAACGCTAACGCTGTGTTGGGATTCTTCGGTAAAACACCTCAGAATGACTGTCTATTTTATGATTGGAAATTGTTTTCTCTCTAATAGTTGTCATCCCAAAGCGACTGGCGAAGGATCTTCATATTATTTTTTATTTATAAAATAATTTGGAAGATTCTTCGATCCCTCAGAATGACTATTTATATTTAAATTCATCATTCTTAATTCTTTATTCTGTTCCACATCCGTGTCTAACCGTGTAGTTACTACCTTATACTTTCCTTCTGCGTCTATTCTGTGTCTCTTTTGTATTGTTACTTTCTAGCGGAATCCCTCATTCATAATTCGTAATTCATAATTCATAATTCGTTATTCATAATTCGTAACCTTGCCATTCACGGACCCAGCCAGGAAGAGGGAGAGAAGTGATCAGGATAAAGCCATACCAAGCCCTCTAGTTTTATCGGGCTCCAAATGTCAGCCTTAGAGCCTCCCACCCATAGGGTCCCCAAATCCCAGCCAGATCTACAAATACCAATGAATGCAAAAACGGAGAAATCTCCTCCGTTTTCATGCCTATACCCTAGCATGTTTTTCTTATTCTGTCAAGTCTTAAATGCACAATTAGCCTCATAAGTGGTATATATTATAGTGATTAGGCTATAGCTTCTTAGGTTGTAGGTTTTGAGTTTAGGACAAATATCATAGATTGTCATCCTGAGCGCAGCGCAGCGAAGTCGAAGGATCTTCTTATTTAGGTTTTAGGTTGTAGGTGTTAGGGGGTAGGGAAAACGTAAAACGATAAACGATAAATGCAAGATGTAGAATTATGAATAATGAATTATGAATTAAGGAGCAAAGATTCAGAATACAGTCAGTAGACAGTAGGAAGTAGTGGCTGATGATTGGTTGTAATAGTTGTCATCCTTAAGGCGCCTTACCGAAGGATCTGTTATTGTCATCCTGAGAGACTGGCGAAGGATCTGTTTTGATGCTTTTTTTATTAAAACAATACTGTAGATTCTTCGCTTCCTCAGAATGACTGTCTATTATATGATTGGATATTTCATACCTTGCTTGTCGCTAACGCTATAATGGGATTCTTCCCCGCCGAATCGGCGGGTCAGAATGACATTTTTTATCATAATTCATAATTCGTAATTCATTTTCCATCATACATTTCGCATCTTGCATTCATAATTCGTTATTCATAATCCATAATTCGTAATTCTTACTTCTTGCCTTTTAAGTCCCACAAAAAAGCCGCTATTCTGGCGTGGGCTGATATAGCGGCTTAGTAAATACAAGTAAATTTAGTAGCAACATAGCTGTCATTGCGAGGAGCGGTTTTGCGACGAAGCAATCTTTTTAAACAGTTTAAGACAAGTACTATCATAAAGAGATTGCCGCGCCTCCCGTTAAGGGGGATGGCTCGCAATGACAAATCAAATGATCAAAACACATAAGCCTAGAAATTATACAAACTTAAACAAATTCTCTAACTTGAATTCTTCAGGAAAATCCTCCGGTTTGGATACTAATTCGATCTTATCTATCTGCTCGGCATATTTGTAAATCGGCACATCCTTTAGACTTTCCAGAGCCTTTGGCTGCGACTCCGCCATCCTCAACTCCGGCACATCTCCATAAGCATTATTCTTTTTATATTCAGCCCCCTCATTTTGATCGCCCATATTTGTTTCGAATTTCGGATTTCGGATTTCGGATTTAATATAATACGCTGCTCCTCTCTTTTCTTCAAAATCACCATACACCGAAGAAAATGACGCCTCTACCCAATTGGCCATTACCAAAGTCTCGTCACTTTCGTTAATCGTAACATGACCATAAAAGGGAGGCATCATTATAGCTGTTCCAGCCGGTACGCGCGCCAGAATAAAATCTGTAATTGCGCCGCTACTATCGTGTTTCTGCATTAAATAGGTGGCGGTACCGCTTACGACGTAATACAATTCGGGATACTCCACACCAGTACCAGCCTTTTCGGGATGATAATGCCCCGATGTTTTGATATATTCTTCTCCAATGCTGCCAGAAGGTATTACTGTAAGATCAAAGCGTTGATTGTGGCTCGCTAGCAGCTCTTCATCGCCCTTCTTGTGCACATTTCGGTACATAAAGTAAGCAGGCTCGTCCGTCAGATTCAATGTATCGTCAGCCGCCACAATAGCCAAATCGGCCATGGTTCTAACCGACATTTGGTCTAAATCCACGCCCTCGCCAAACTCGAGCCTGTTGTCTTCGGTTAGGGTTACAGGCAAGCCAACACGGGGGGTTAAGTCAATAGACATAGTTCCTCCTAATATAAATAATCAATACTTAATATACAACGAATGAATAAAAATTTAATTAGAATATACAATATACAATACTCAATATTCAATAAAGAAGTTAATATTTTAATTATCAATTAAGAGACTTTTCTAACAGACGCCGATAAAATGAGAATTAACTCCCTACACTCCTGATGCAATATCTTCAACTTGTCGTGATTGACATCTTTAATTTTGCTTAGCAAACGGAGCCAATAAAAAGTTTCTTTCGCTTCTTTTTTTGATATTAACAGCTTGTGTCTGAAGTCCTTCTTCGATCCGGTTTCAATAGCTTCACAATAATTCGCACCTATTGAAGTGCTACTTTTTATTAACTGTTTAATAATGGGTTCGGTAATCGGTGTTATTTTAATCGTGTAACATAATTCGATAACACACTCGGCAAATTCCCTAGTTCTTTCTTCCAGATCATATTTTCTTTGATTCTCTTCCATTTAAATCTCTAATAATTTTTTGAACATTGATCGTTTGAATATTCATTGAATATTGATTATTGAATATTGATTATTCTTCTGAATATTGAGTATTGTATATTTATTATTATACCATTCTATCCAAAATTTCTCTTATCTCATCAATAGTGACAACTCCTACCAGCTCTCTCCTCAACTCCTTGGCGTTTTCCATCCCCTTAGTATATGCTAATAAATGCTTTCGCATTTCAATAATCCCCCGCTCTCCTTTGGTCTCCCACACCATCTGTGCGTGTTTTAGAATAACTTCCCTCAATCCATTATTCTTTATTCTTAATTCTTTATTCGCGAATATCTCCGGTCTTCCAAACGCCGCCCGCCCAATAGCCACCCCATCAAGCTCTATTGTGCCATTATTCGCGTGCTCGATTGCCTCCTCGTAACTTGAGATGTCCCCATTTCCAATTACAGCGCAAGAGCTTTTTAGCTTGCAGCTTATTAGCTTTTTAGCTTCATAAACATTTATCCAACGCGCAGACCCTTTAAAACCGTCCTTATACGTCCTGCCATGGATAATTAATGCCTCAATGCCCGCTTCTACCAGCTTAGGCGCAAATTCCAATATCTCATCATCATCCTGCCAGCCTAAACGTGTTTTTACTGATACAGGCAAATTAGTATTTTCTTTCACCGCACGCACAATTTCGGTAGCTAAATCATGATTTTTTAGCAAAGCGGCACCATGATCGCTACCCACTACTTTACGAGCCGGGCAACCCATGTTTATATCAATTCCATCAGGTTTTAGCTCCTGGCTTATCCATTTGCTAGCTTTCGCAAACTTCTCGGGATATTTACCAAACAATTGCACCACCAAAGGTCTTTCATTTTTGCCGAATGATAGCATCTCCGCCGTCACCTTGTTTTTCCCCTCAATAATGGTGTACTCTTCCATATTTTTGATTTTTGTTTTTTGAATTTTGAATTTCCCATATGCTATCGCATCTGCACTAATTAGCTCCGAAACTACTATATCGGCACCAAACTCATGGCAAAGCTGCCTGAAAGCGCTATCGGTGTATCCCGCCATCGGCGCCAACACTAAAAGCGGTTTATTATCTTTTTTAGTCCAAATATTTTGCATTTATTAAATTTTAATAATTTTAGAACCTTTTTCAGTATCCTCAATTTGATAGCCCTTTTCTTTAATTTTCTCGCGTATTTCATCAGCCAGATGATAATCTCGATCATTTTTTGCCTGATCTCTCTTATTTGCAAGTTCATAAATTTCAGAAGAGATATTTTCTATGTTTGTATTCCCTAAATCCAAACCCAATATATTTTCATCAATTGTAAGTAGCATCTCAAGTTTACTGTCATCATCGACTGAATTATCTCTTAGCATCTCCCACAAAACCGCCAGTGCTTCTGGGGTATTTAGATCATTACAAATCTTATCTTCAAATTTTTTTAGATATTGTGAATTTGAGATTTGTGATTTGCCTGAAGATTGTTTATTGTGTCTTGTATCTTGTTTCTTATTTCTTAGATCCTCCGCTATTCGTTTAAGCCGATTTCTTGAATTTTTAGCAGCTTCAAGCCCTTCCCACGTAAAGTTTAATTTTGAGCGGTAATGTGCTGCTATACACATGTATCTAAAATCTAGCGGATCATAACCACGATCTACGATATCTAAGAGTTTGTAAAAATTATTAAGGCTCTTGCTCATTTTTTGATTATTTACCAGCAAATGCTCGCCATGTACCCAATAACGGGCAAATTTTTTACCGGTGCTAGCTTCACTCTGGGCAATTTCATTCTCATGATGAGGAAATATAAGGTCTACCCCGCCTGTGTGAATGTCTATTGTTGAGCCGAAAATTTTACGAATCATTGCTGAGCATTCAATGTGCCATC
>CAYMCH010000070.1:0-5248 GCA_964389035.1 uncultured Candidatus Saccharibacteria bacterium
ATATATATTTTTTGTCTCTAAAATATCCCTATTAGTATCCTTCTTTGATCCGTCCAACCACTCTGCACAATTTGCCTGAAGCTGAGTAACTCCATCTATTAAACCACTAGATAATCCCCAAGCGCCGTTCCTTTGTTCCTTAGATCCTCTCAACAAATTTGTTGCTGGGGTTTTAATTTCAACTAAAACAGTAAAATTTATATCGCCAGTAGTAGAACATAAATAATCGCCACACTCACCGCCCGAGCTATTAACAGCTTTACCACCATAATAAGCTTGAGTTAATTCTTGTTTTAATATTTGATAGTTTAAGCCATAACCGAATATCCATTTATTTCTTTCAAAAAAATCTTGCCAATAGTTTTCATTTCCAACTCCTTTTATTGGTAATTCATTCTCAAATTCATCTAGTGATTTTTTTCTTTTTTCTTGAATATAACCCATGGAAAGTTTACATGCCAGAGAATCATCACTATCTTTTATCGCTTCCCAAAATTCGTTAGAATAATTTTTTGTTAATAATTGATTAATAATATTAGTTTTATTAGAATCATTAACTAAAATAAATTCTTCTTTCCTGCCTACTACATATTTTTGATTTCCATGCTCAACGCCACTTTTTGAAATTTCACTTATTTTTTCAATTTCTTCACATAATCTTCTGGTTTGTTCCGTTGATAATTCTATTTTCACACCATCATACAAGTTAAGTTTTCTAAAATCTTTTTCTGACATTTCGACCCAATTCTGTCCTCTTTCCTTTTTGAATCTTACTAAATAACCACGAACGCCACCACTGTGCAATTCTGGCTTAAATACTAAAGCCGTATCAGAGGTTTGCCCAAGAACAATCCAGCTCGCTTCAGCAAATCCCCGACCCTTATAATTTGTCTCAATAATTTCTGCCATATTTAATATTTAAAATTTAATCTTGCTTAAAACCCTTTTATTGATATCTGTTTTCCACTTTTCCTGCTTGACCGATAAAACTCTTTTCCGCCAAATATCAATATAAAACTTATAGTCACTATTCGAAATTATATTTTTCTTTAAGGCGAAATTAAGAAGATCTGGATTTAATGATTTTAATATATTTTTCTTAATCTCTTTGATATTTCTAAAAATCTTATCACTACTAAAATTCCAAATTTTCTTAACACAACAATTTCCTACTTCAACTGTATTTTGGTTTAGTTTATTTTTTAAAACACATATTTCCTTAATTGGATAATGCCCACATAAACAAGACTCGGGCTCGTTTGATTCATATATGTCTACTAACTCCCATTCCAACTTAGCTTCATCCCACGTTACAGAATTACTTTTTTGAACCACTCCGCGTATTAATGGAAACTTACTTTTCTCCATATTATTATTTAATAAAATAGTTATTTTTTATTAAATTTATTTTTGAAATGCCTATTTTCCGCTCTCATACTATAAGCAACATCCTCAACCGCAACTAATTTACTTTTACTTAAAACCACTTTTATTGCTCTTGGAATGTCATCAAAATAATTAAACATTTCATCGCACGGCTTAATTCCCTTGGTTTTATTTGCCTCTAAATGAACATTGCCACAAGTCCAAAATGGAGTTGCCTGATTTTTACCACCAACATGATCGGGCAAATCATTAGTAAAGAAACGGATAGTAATACCAATTGTTTTATTATCTTTTTTCATACTTTTAAAAAATTATTAATCAATTTGATTTTTTAATGTTGAAGCACCTCTTAAAATAGTTTCCTTAATTTCTTGTGCCCCGCCTACTTCTTCACTTCCAACTTCTCTAACCATTATTTCAGAAATTGCCTCAGCAATATGTAATACTGCATAAAATACTGTATCCCTAGTTGAAGAGTAAGCTGGAAAATCAATATTAGTATAAATGGTTAATTTTCTGCTTTTTTCATCAAACTCATAAGCTTTCCAAGAAGCTTCCTGCCCCAAACTAGAAAATTGATGGTCAAACTCAAAACTTTTTCCTTTAATTTTTATAACCTTTTTCTTTTGCTCATTTTGTTTTTTGGGCATTCTTTCTACTCCAGTATCTTTTGGCTCAACTTTATTATCATTCTTTTTCTCCTCTCTTTTTTCTGCTGGAATTTCAGCCTCTTCCCCGTCGTCATCTTTAACCATGCCGGTCTTAGAATCTATTTGAGATGTATAGAATTTTAAATCTGGGGACTTAAATATAGTTTCACTAATTTTTTCTTGCCAAACCTCTATATCGTTTATAACTTGTTTAGTAATTTTATCTTGACCAGACTTTTTTCTGGCCTCTTTTAACAATTCTTTGAACTCCTGTTTCAAGTATTCCTCAGACAAAAGGTATTCTCGACTTTCCCTAATAAATTCTTTTTTATTATGAGTAACGGGAACAAAATCAAGATTAATTTCACCTATTATTCTTGAAATAGTAGGATGCTCTCCAATGGCCATTTTATCATAAGTGGTTATCATACGCCCACGTCTATAGGTATGAAATCCGTATAAACCCTTATTCGATCCCTCTTTCAATAGAGCATACCATCCATATATTTTTTCACCATCTAAACCTTTTTCCTTAAGCGGAATTTCAAATTCTTTTTTTGAACCGTCTATTAACTCATATTTAGTCGGCTGACAAAATTTACCATTAACCTTTACGGTTGCCTCGCCCTTATCTATGAATGGAGCAAATCTTTTTTCAACATCTTTTTTTAATACTTCCGCTAATTGAGGCCACGGTCTTACTAATTTATCAATTTTTATAATGGTAAAATGATCATCTTTATTTACTTTAGAGGATTCAATTTCAATTTCCCATTTTTTATCTAGTCGAGAAAGCCACTCATGTTGATCGTAGGCAAATCGATACTGCTTTGTGTCGCCCTTAGGTGATGTTATAATTTCAAAATATGAACCCAAACTATTGCAAGAAGTTTTGAGGCCAAGCCCAAATTCCCCTAACATATTAGCCTTATTTGAATGCGCCAACGTCATTGCCTTGGCTAATTGATCTTCATTCATACCACAACCATTATCAGCTATACTAATAACACTTTTATCTATTTTTATATTCACATTTAAAACTTCTCCATCTATTCTGGCGTCTATCGAGTTATCGATTAATTCTGCTATGGCCTGAGGAGATGAATATCCAGATTTTCCTAATTTAGGCATTAAAGATATATCGGGAGTGATGTCGTAATTTTTTTTGCTCATATTATTATAAAATTAATTAAAAAACACTTTATACTCACTTGGCACGCCAGATAAATTTTCTTCATCATCGTTAGAAAATATCTGATATTTTTTTAAATTATCGTTTTTATACATTGATATACCACTACCAAATAATAAATCATCATAACAAGCCCTTAAAAATACCTCGTTCTTTAAAAGAAATTCTTTGTCTTTAAAATATTCAAACAATCTAATATTCTTTAAAACGTATTCCCACTTATCATCTACTAGATCCGGCATTCCAGAAAGAATCTTTTTTAATATTGCCTTGATATCGTCTATCGTTTTGACAACATTTTCCCTATTTCCATTATTAATCAAAAAATCAACTTTAGAAAAATCGACCTTCTTTATCCAGTTTATTATTGATAAAATTAACAAAAGAAATTTTAAAGCATTGTCTTTATCAATCTTGTTTTCACATATAAATAAATCATCCAAAACGTCCTCTAAAAGTATAATTTCCTCCTTTAAAATCTTTTCGGCTATGCTATAAATAATTTGTCTGACTCCACCAAAATTATTAAAATAAACAGAATTAATCCCGCTCCAAATAATTTGTCTAACCCTTTCTCTGGTTATACCATTTCTTTCAGACAAGGTTTCGAGAGTCAAGGTTTCTTCAGAATAAAATCCGTATCTGTCAAAAAGAATATTTTTAGTCCTATCCTTTTCTAGCTCCTTAAAGGTTTCCTCTAAATACTGCTTATTAAACTTTATCGGAAATTGGTATTTTTTTGTTTCCAATTTAAACTTTGGCAAAAAAACATTAATATCGTCATAGGATAAAAGACTAATGAGATCATCTCTAGGATCTAAAAACAAAGAAATATCTTTATAATTAAGCCTCGAAGAAGATGAATCTGCCCTTTTTATTTCAGCTAATATTTCCTCCGACTTTTTAACCTTTGCCTTTCTTCCCTCAATTAAAGAATTGATTAACCTTTTGTAATCTTCTTTTATACTATTAATCGAAGCGTATTTTTTAATTATCTCGTTAATAACAATTTCTTCCTCTTTTTTTATTTCGCTTAAGTTTTTAAAATATTCTTTTTCCTCTAACTCATCTTTCTTTATTAAATATTGCTTGAGCTCAGAATTATTTCCGTTATCAGACAGATTCGTATTCTTTAAGCTTACCCCTATTAACCCAGAGATTTCTTCTCCATTTTTTTCACTATCAAAGGAAAAAGAGTTTAATAAGTTATTAATAAAATTTTTAATTTCGCTGTTTTCGCCAATTAAATATTCGGCATGTTCGCATGCATGCATTATAGAAGTATGGTCTCTTTCTAAAATTTTGCCAATTTCTGGATAAGATAATTCTAATTTTTTTCTCAAACAGTAAGCAAAGATATGCCTAGCTTCAACCAATTTGGCCTTTCTCGAAGATCCAAGAAGTTCGCTTTCATCAATATCAAAAAATATGGATATAGGCTTTATTAAAAAATCTCTAATGAGTTTGTCGGTTTTCATAATTTAAATTCTTTATCCCTTTCACGAAAATGGAATTTAGTTTTTGTTTCTTTGAGGGTTTTGTCAATTTCGTTAAAAATTTTATTAATTTCATCTTCAGTATACTCATAAGCACTACGGTTAGAACAATTACCCAAAACCTTAATTCTCTTTAGAACTTCATTCGTTCTATAAACAGCAAGTCTTTTAAACCTTGCTCTCTTATTGTCAGAAATTTTTTCTTGCATATATTTATAAATAATTTTAAATATACAATAAGCATAGCATATCCTTATAAAATGTCAATAGCCCTTACTAAATACGACACTTTTATCAATTTTATCAATAAAAATGGCATAAAATGAGTAATAATAGCCTTTATAAGAAAAATAAATCATATGACAGAAACTTATCCCCAACCCTATCAACCACAATCAGACGGCCTCGTCAAAATCCCAAAAATCACTCGTAAAATCGGCTCTTAACCTAACCCCAAATTTATGCTACAATACCCTTACGGACTAATTAAAATAAAAATATATAACCTCGGGACCCACTGTTGA
>CAYMCH010000071.1:0-5151 GCA_964389035.1 uncultured Candidatus Saccharibacteria bacterium
TTGAATGTCAGCAATATTTTCCGAAAGAGTATTGGTGTGAACTATATTTGGCGCCTCAATCCCATGAAGAATCATATTCATTATCCCGATAATATAAGGAAGTGGCTTTTTCTCAACGGCATAAAAAGTTTTTTTCTGAAGTGTCTCTATGTCTGAGGTTGATAGATTTTTACTGTTTTTAAGATAGTCGAATGCTTCAACCAAGAAACCAGCTGAGCCAACAGCACCATCATAAATTTTATCTCCAATTTTAGGAGCAACGACTTTAACTATTGTGCGAATTAGAGGACGAGGAGTGTAGTATTCTCCACCGTTACGCCCAGCATTACCCATATTTTTGATTTTGCCTTCGTATAGGTGTGATAGTTCGTGTTTTTCGGACTGCGACCTAAAATGCATTTGGTCGACTATATCCAGGATATTGCGAAGTGTGTAGCCAGAGTGGACCTTGTTCCTGATCTCTGTAAAGATTTCTCCAATTTTATATTCAATAGTATCTGGCTCGGCATCTGTTTTAAATTTCCTAAGATATGGAAATAGCTTTTGGTCGACAAAATCTCGCAAATCATCGCCGGAAAGAGCATTATTATGATCTAATTTACCGTCAGCATTCTTTGGGGCAGCCCAAATATCCCAGCGGTATTCTGAATCTAGGATAAATTTATAGTCCTTGCCCGCAAGAAGAGACTCCTTTTGCTTTTGCTCTTCGAGGTCATTTAGGTATTTTAGGAAGAGAATCCAAGATGTTTGCTCGACATAGTCAAGCTCGCTAGAGACTCCAGCATCTTTCCAGAGGGTATTGTCTATGTTTTTAAAAGCCTGTTCGAAGTTGATTCTTTTGTCGTTTGTGGCCATTATAATTTCCAGTATTTAGATTAATTTGTTTTTATGTTACCACTTTTCTCGTCTAAATTAAACTCCTTGGTGCTTGATTTTACTTTTCTTGCTTTGCATAAAATATCGGTATATGCTAATTGTAAATAGAGAGAAAAAATAAATAATTGGAGGTGGACTAAGGAGTATATGTCCGACATCATCTCCAATATAAGATTAGTTCAAAACATTAAGCAGTTTTTTTCTTCTCCTGAAATAATACAGGTGATAGACAAAATTATATACTTTATCATCATATTAATAGCCGTCTGGCTATTTTTTATTATATTGCTCCGAGTAATCAAACTGATAAGGCATTTAAAAGAGCCTTCGGTGTTTTTGGAAATCACTCCGCCCGCTGACACCAAAGTATCGGCTCTATCCACAGCTCGCTATTTCGATTCGATCTACAATCTGCTTGATCAGATGAGTTGGAAAGACAGGTTGCTTCAAAGACAGTTTTTCTTTTCTTTCGAGATCATCTCCGACAGGAAAAACGGCATAAGGTATATTGCCAGAATCCCAAGAGCACTAGCTTCTTTATTTGAAAAGAATTTAAGAGCCTATCTGCCGGAAGTAAATATATTGCAGATTGATGATTATGTTAATGATAATCACAGAGATGCAAGAATCCTCGAGTTTAAACAAAAAAAGCATTTTGCTTTACCGATTGAAGAGAACAATGAAGATAAAGGTTCTGATCCGATAGATTATTTAATCTCCAACATTAATCGCTTGGCAAATGATGAAACAATGGCTGTTCAAATGACGATAAAACCTCTAAGCGGAGGCGGGTTGGCAAGACAAGCCGGAAGAATTAGAAAAGTATTACAATGTAATAAGTATATCGAGTGGTCGAAGTATCTACCCGCTTATAGATTTGCTAGTGCTTTTGTTGTTGCCATCGAATTTTTAACCAGAATATTTATGATTCCGTTTCTCTTTATCGCCGAGTTTATAACCGGTGATAATCCCGATCTGCCACAGTTCTCATCAAAATCAGAAGATGTTTCACCTTCGGATATGGAGTTTTCTGAGCTGGCTAAAAACAAACTAAAACAAAATCTTTTTGAGACAAGCTTAAGAGCATATATCGTAAGCGACAAAAATGAAGCGAAAGGAAAAATAAAGGGTTTAGTATCATCTTTTGCAAACTTTAAGCATGCATCCGGGCAATCAATAGTCAGAAAGAAAAACTTTATCGGCAAAATATTATCGGGCTACATGTTGTGGGTCTACAAAAAAAGGCTGAGCGGACAGATGGTTTTAACGGCAAGTGAGGCTGGATCGCTCTACCATTTTCCTCTGGAAAACAGCGTATTCAATGAAGATTTGGGCCGCCAAAGAAGCAGAAAGCTGCCAGCTCCGCTGTCCTTAAAAAGCGATGAAAAGTTTGATCTAATACTCGGAGAGAATGATTATTTGGAAAATTCCAAACTCGGGGTTTCCTTGGAACAGAGAAGAAAACATATCTATGTTATCGGCAAAACCGGGACGGGAAAGACTACCCTTCTAAAGAGTGCCATATATCAAGATATGGAGAGTGGCAAAGGCTTGGCGGTGTTTGATCCTCATGGAGATATGTTCCATGAACTATTGGGGTTAGTCCCGAAACACAGGATAGATGATGTGGTGGTTTTTGACCCTTCGGATAGAGCTTGGCCGGTGGGATTGAATATTCTTTCGCCCGGAGTTGACTTTGAAGACGAGGAAGATCGCGAAGAGTGGATTACAAGCTCGGTGCTTGCCATATTCGCCAAGATGACGGCCAAAGAATACTGGGGCCCCAGAATGGAGCATATTTTGCGAAATACGGTGCTCACAGCTCTTAAAACAGAAAATCCCAGCTTGTTTACCTTGCAAAGATTGCTTACCGACAAGAGTTTTCAAAAGAAAACGGCAAACTCTCTGGATGATCCCGTTTTAAAACAGTTTTGGAACAAAGAGTTTGCCCTGCTTGGTAAAATGCAGCTCTCAAATGTTACCGCTCCGCTGACTCAAAGATTGGGTCACTTTATTACCACAAAGATGTCCCGCCACATTCTTTTGCAGGAAAAAACAACCCTGAACATCAGCAAAATTATGGATGAAGGGAAAATACTTTTGGTTAATTTGGCTAAGGGCGATCTGGGAGAAGACCAAAGCTTCTTTTTTGGCACGATTTTAACTTCAATAATCTGGATGGCGGCATATCAGAGAACAAAGGTCACGGAAGATAAGCGTCGCGACTTTTTTCTCTATGTTGATGAATTTCAAAACTTTGCTACTCCGAGATTTTCGGAAATAACCAGCGAGGGCAGAAAGTTCCGCATAGGTCTTATTGCCTCCCACCAGAATATTGCTCAGGTAGAAGATCAAAGCATTTTGAAAGTTGTAGCCGGTAACGCCAACACTATCATTTGCCTTAAGGCCAGTCCGGATGAAGAAAAGTTTATCTTGCCCTTCATGGAGCCGGAGGTTAAAAAGGGAGACATTGTTAATCTCGCTCCTTATCACTTCTATGTAAAAGTCAGCAATGACAGGAGCGAGAACGCATTTTCCGGGGTTACCTTGCCACTGAAAAGCAAGCCAAGTAGCTATACTGAAGAGGAGGTTATGGGCGCTTCCAGGGCCAAGTATTCGATACCGAGAGAGGAAGTCAACAAATACTTAGAGGAAATATTTTCAACGGGCAATAATCACAAAAAGAAGAAATCAAACCAGGAATCACTAATGGATTTTCCGGTTACAGGAAGAGATAGATACAAGAGAAAAAGTATTTAATTGTCCTAAAGGGCTAGGACAATTAACTCGATAATTTGAGACTAGATTGGGAATATATTTCTCATTAATCCCTTAAATATACAAGGTTTGGGTTGGTATAGGTGAATAACAATATATGCAATGAAAATACCCGAGATTACAAACAAACAGATTGAAATACTAAAACTGATATATAGATTCAGATTCTTAAACAGCACCCAAATCCAACAATTCCTAAATCATAAAGACAAAATGAGAATAAACCTATGGCTTAAAGACTTACACAATAAACAGTATATAAATAGAATTTACTCAAACAAAATTGGAGACAATACAAAACCGGCAATATATTATAGCGGAGAAAATTTATTTAAATACGTTAGAGATAATTTAGAGTATGGCGAAAAATATCTAAAAAACATTTACCGCGATCACGAAAGATCGGAAGGATTTATTGATAGGCAAATGTTGGTGGTCGATATCTGTTTATGCTTGATCTCAATCAATAACAAGGGGGAAGATAGATATGAATTTATGACAGCTGCGGATGTCACCTCAAGCTCTAATTATTATTTTATGGAAAGCTTGAGTCCGCAGCTAATACTCACAAAAAATGAAGAGAAGCAGTATATTCTGGTCCTGCTTGACTCCAACATGCCCAAATACATGGTAAAAAAGAAAATCAAAAACTATATAGAACTATTTTATGAAAACGCTTGGGAGGAGAATACTGGCAAACAATTTCCTACGGTTCTTTTTGCCTGCGAAACCAAAGCGCTTTTGATTTTCGCTAAGAAAACTGCCAAATATTTACTTGCGGATTATCAAAATCCCGAAGATCTGGAACTATGGTTTGGAATGAACGAGGATATTGAGGAACACGGGATCGATGCGGAGGTGTGGGAGGAAATGCGGATGCTTGATTGATGATTGTTACAATGAAATAATCGTTTTATAATTATTAATCTTATTCAAATGGACCACCAAGAGTATTTCGATAATTTAGACAAAATAGAGAGACTTTGGCGGGATTTGAAAAAATACGGATTCCCGCAAACAAAAAGGGATGATCTCTGGAGGTTGTGCATGCAAGGCCAACAATTATTTTGGCAATTCGCAACAGAGAACAACAATCTCGGCTATCCAATGGTTTGCACAGTCCCAGCATTCGAAAGGGCTGTTATGTTGCTAGAACATGAGGGCAAATACAAGAATGCTATAGCGATGTGTAAGGAAGCAAATAAGTGGAAGATAAATACAGACTGGTATGACAAAAGAATTATTAAGTTGACAAGGAAGTTAACAAAAAAAGCCCCCAAAGCGTGAACTATGGAGGCTTTTTGCTTAATACTCTTCTGCTAACATGATAGTTATTATTCTCTTGCAGTTATCAGAGAGCGGATCTTCGAATCTTTCAAGATTTTCATTGTAATAATCAATTTTCCAAAGCACTCTTTTGTCGTCCCAGAGAAAATAACCGAGATCGTGCCAGCCATATGAGGCTGTCTAATAATTTCTTCTTAGCGAATTTGGTCA
>CAYMCH010000072.1:0-4947 GCA_964389035.1 uncultured Candidatus Saccharibacteria bacterium
ATCTTGAAAGGATCGTCTGAAGACGAGGGGTTTGCTCCCAAAGGTTTGAAACTAATGTATTTCATGAGGTGACGATAACCTCTTTTGAAAGCAGAATCAAGATATATCTGTTGCATGATCTGACTCCTTGTTGGAGTCCAATATGTTAGTGAACTTTTGCAGGTGTCAATTAAATTCAATATTTAAATTAAATAATAACATTGAAACATAAATTATATTCACCTAAAAATATTTTTTTAATTCTTTTATAAAATGTCTATCTGTACATCTATTTAGCATATACTAGTAAATCAGTATTCCATCTCTTCTTTTTTGGAAGAAATAAAATTAAACCATGTGCGAAGTATCTTAATTATTGTTTTAAAAGGAGCTTCTATAATAAAATCAACTGCTAAAAGTAAAGGATTCAATCGATTCAGTCCATCCGACATAATCTTCCCCAAACTAATGAAGGGAAGAAAAATAAATTCAACTAAAGTTGTGATAGAATCTTGACTTTTGCGTCTAATTAATAACTCCTTTGAATTAACTCTAATTCTAAAAGATAGAAAAGACACAGCAGAAATAAAAATAAAAAATAATAAAATTGAGACTACGCTAAATTTTAATCTGATTAGAAGCCATAACACACCGAACAATATGCCTAATGTATATATTGAAAAAATATAATTAAATAATACCGAAGATCTGGTCTTCTTCTTTCGTTCAACCATGTAGGGTTTTTCTATGGTTAATTTTCCTTTATCCAAAATTTCAGAAAATGCATCTTTCATTAGATCTGCATTCTTTATGGGAATTTTTGGGATACTAATGCCTGCTACAAACATCAACAATGGCGGAAAAGAGATGTTAGCAATTAAGGGCACCCACAATATTTCTCCATGAAGTGCTCTATCTACTGGGATTTCAATCAAAAAGGCTAATATGGTTTTAGTAAATAGCAAAAATATCAAAGCTCTCCATATGCCTGTCCAAATTTTTGCATTTGATCGGAGCCTCAAAGATTCATAAGTATGCGAAAAGTTTGATTCTAGTAGCTTAGGATTATTCTCCGCCCATTCTCTTGTGGTTCGGTTCGATAAAAGATATGTTCTGATAATAATAAAAGGCGCTGCCATATTGCGTACCCCAAGTAAATACCGACTTCTTAAAGGATGCAACATCTGACGTTCAAAAGAACTGATAAAGGGATCAATACTTTTAGTAATTTTTAGATATTCCTCGTTACTTAGTCTACGCCAATTAGGATGGGTCAACTTAAGAGCATAATAAGACAAATAATTCAAATCAGGCTTAATAATATTGATATAAATAGATAATTTAATTTGAATTAAATGATCTAATTCATTTATATGCTTAGAATTAAACTTAAAATTTTCATTGATGGCTGAATAAATAAAATCTAGAAAGCTTATTTCCGCATTTTTTCCAAATATTTCTTCTTCTATATCACAGGCACATATCCCGACAAAAAAACGTAAGATCTCAGTATGACTACGATTTATCGAATTAGATCTTCTAATTATCTTGGAATATTTTTCTAATATCCCTATTATTATCTGAGATTTTTCTTCATCAAGCGTTTTAGGTGTAATATAATTAGCCCATATCAATTCATTTACCATAGTATTAAAAATCTTTTCCGCTTTAGTTTTAGAATTTAACAATAAGTTTCTTTGAATAATCCTAAAAACTGCACTTTTAAACATCAAGTGTGATTCTTGATATTCAACTGCTGCTCTAATTTTTTCATACCACACCGCAGTAGATACAACTGCATCATTCTCTTCTCGATCTCTTTTTAAATCAGGGATTTGAGAAAACAATTCGATTGACTGCAATAATTTTGCTGGTAATAATAAATCTTTCTTTTTCGTTTCTTTTGCGAGCATATTGACATCTTACCCGAAGCTAGTTAAAAACTCAATTATATGATATGTTGCTGTTATCATGAATAATTCTCACAAATCAGTTCTAATAAATGAAGTAGTTAGTGCTTTTGACTATTTAAAAGATGTGCAACAAGGCTTTTTTGTTGATGGCACAATAGGATTAGCTGGTCACAGTATTGCTCTAATGCAAAACTTAAATAAAAATGTCAAGATAAATTTTATTGGGATAGATAAAGATAATAAGGCTCTAATAATTGCCAAAGATAAAATTACCAAGAATGGCATACTAGATAAATTAATTTTAGTTAATGACGATTTTAGTAATATTAAAGACATTTGTAGCAATTTACAAATCAGCAATATTTGTGGCATGCTTCTTGACCTCGGCGTTTCTTCAATGCAATTAGACGACAAAACAAGAGGTTTTTCCTTCTCCGATTTATCTGCCCCGCTAGATATGAGAATGGATCAACATCAAGATTTATCAGCAGCTGATATCTTAAACACATATTCTCAACATAAATTAGAAGAAATTTTGAAAAATGGTGTAGAAAAGTTGCTACGGCAATCTGCATATCTAGAAAAATTAAAGTCTTTAAAACTATCGGAGACTTACTGGATGTTTTAGACAAATCTTTACCAAAAAAATATCGTAAAACCCATATGGCCACAGACACTTTTAGAGCATTGAGAATAGAAGTGAACAATGAACTTTCAAAACTTTCTTGCACTTTGGAAGATATTATTGATTTATTAGAACCCAAAACAAAATTAGCGGTAATAACCTTTCATTCGCTCGAAGATAGAATAGTAAAAAACACATTCAAAAAGCTAGAGAAACCGTGTACCTGCCCTCCCAAAATTCCTTATTGCGTTTGCGGGAAAATTCCAAAACTAAAAATTATTACCAAAAAACCAATAATACCAAGCGATTCAGAAATCAAAAATAATCCCCGTGCTCGAAGCGCTAAGTTAAGAATCGTTGAAAAGATTTAAATTTGATATTTACCTTGAATTACGAACTGCATAAGCTTTACAAAATTTCGACGGTTGCAAACGCTTTCGACATACCATGTTCCTATCAGCGTTAAATCAGTGTTAATAATCAGTGGTTGTTAAGCATAGAAATTTCGTGAAGTTAATGGTAATCATTTCGTAATTCAAGATATTAAATTAATTTTTATGAAACAACAAAACTCAAACTATCAGACTAAAAAGCCAAAATTGCTATTGCATACTTGTTGTGCTCCTTGCTTGACTTCAGTAGAGGAAAAGCTTAGGGACAAATACGATATTACAGCATATTGGTTTAATCCAAATATCGAACCAATAGCAGAATATCATTTGCGATTATCTGAATTTGAGAAATACTGCAAAGCTAAGAGAATAAAATACTTAATTGAAAAAAATGTTTTTCTGGCAAATTGGAAAAAAGATGTTGATCATAATATTCGTGACGGAGAAGGAAAAATCAGATGCCAAAAATGTATTTATTTTCGACTTTGCCAAAGTGCAAAAGTTGCTACAGAAAATAATTATGATTTGTTCGCCACTACATTGAGTGTTTCTCCCCACAAAAACTCTACAGCGATTAATTCAATCGGGGAAGAACTCTCAAGGAGTATGCAAATAAATTTTCTCACTGCTGATTTTAAAAAACAGAATGGTTATCTAAGATCAATCGAGCTTTCAAAAAAATATTATTTATACAGACAAAAGTATTGCGGATGCTTGGCCAATCATGTTTGCTCGGTTTGACACAAGTCTGTAAATTTAAGATAATTAGTAGCGTACCGTGATTATTTTTTGGAGGGGTTATCATGCCACTTCCCACTTGGGATGTATTTATTGTAATAGCCTTTATTCTTGGTATTGCGTACGGCTTTATATTGAGAAGAGAAAAAACGATCACTGTTTTGTGTTCGACATATATAGGCATAGTTATTGCTTCGAATTTTTCTTCATATTTATTTGAATTGTTTAATGGTAATAAATTTATTGCCGGTCAAATATGGATAAAATCAAATGCATCTTTATCCACAATTTCAATTGCAACTTTATTGATTTCCAGCTTTTTTATTTCAGGGGCAATAAATTCATCTAGTAGCAAACCTGGCGACATATCTCCATTTGAAATATTTATCTACAGTAGCCTAAATATTGCTTTAATAATCGCTTATGTAATCGGTTTTTTGCCTGAATCAACAAGAGGATCAGTACTCCTCTCCTCAAAAGCCGCATCGATTATTTACTCTTATCGAACAGCTTGGGTAATTCTACCGCCGCTAGCTCTGCTTTTTCTGAATCTAAAACGAAAGTAATTTTTGCTAGTAACCAGATTGACTTTTAAGATAGTTTTGATATAATAATTTTGTTGTTTTTTGGATCGTTAGCTCAATGGTAGAGCAGTGGCCTTTTAAGCCATTGGTTCTGGGTTCGAGTCCCAGGCGATCCACCATAAAAAATACCCGAGAGAAATCGGGTATTTTTTATGTTATTTTAGCGAATCTAATCTACTTGCGAAATATTGCATACAATAATATTCTAGCTATGGCCGCTATGACTAGAATACCAACAGAATTATCAGTATTGTAATTTGTAGCGACATGACTCCATCTGCCTCTAATGGGAGTCGAAAAGATGCCCCCTACACCCCCTAATGTATTATATAAAGACTCTTTACTATATTGATTAAGATATTTATTCATTTCATACTCAAATTCTCTATCTTGTTCTTTTATCGAAGAAACATCAGCAATGTCGGATCTATAAGTCTGGAATTCAGCAAATTCTGCCTTGTTGAGCCACAAGCCATTGCAACAAGGGCATCGCATAATTAATATCTTTTCTGGTAAATAGGCGTCTTTGTAACGTACCAATATATTGTTATCTTTTGGGCACCTAAGTTCGTTGGAATTAATCAAAGTTTTTTCTTTAAATTTATCATTATCTATGCTTGTAATATTTTTGATTTTCCCTGATTCATTTTCTTTCACTAAAAATAATTCCGAGTCATCAAACCATATTCCTCCACACATGCTACATTGATCGACTA
>CAYMCH010000073.1:0-4721 GCA_964389035.1 uncultured Candidatus Saccharibacteria bacterium
CGCGCTCAAAACCTGCTCGAGATATTTTTTCAGCTTTGGCAGGATGCATAAATAGATCAACTACTGCTTGTGCGATTGCCTCTGGATTTTCACGAGGTATTAACACACCATTTTTGCCATCTACAATAATGTCAGACACGCCGCCCACTTTAGTCGCCACTACAGGTAAACATTGTAAATAAGCCTCCAATATAACTATACCAAATGATTCGGCGATAGATGACGACACAAACACTGACCATTTTTTCATAAATCTTTCAGGGTCAAGTTGCCGACCAAGTAAAGTAATATGCTTTTCCAATCCCAGTTCTGCTATTTTAGATTCTAAAGTTTTTCTCTCGTCGCCCTCGCCGATGATTTCAAGCATGGCATGAGGATAATGCTCAATAATTTGTGGCATCGCCTCAATTAGATATATATGACCTTTATGGTGATTTAAATTCCCAATATTACCAATAATATAGTGATTTCCCCTCCTCTTATGTTTGGTTATTGTTTCTTGTCTCTTGTCTCTTGCAAGGCTTATTCCATTTGGTATCACTCTAATACGACCCTCTGGTACCATCTTGCGTTTCAATATTATTTTTTTAACAGACTCAGACACCGCAATTATTAGATCGGTTTTACGATGCATTTTTTTGAGCCATAACAATTGCAACCATTCATTAAAACGATTCTCCAAATGAAAATTCTCGTCCCAACGATGCTCCGTATAGACCGAATAAACTCCTCTAGGAATAGCTAATCTGCCCAACAAACCTGCTCTGGGACCATGAGTGTGTACTATCATATGACCAAAAGGATTATGCTTGGCTTGTATATACTGTAAAGCTTTAATAATTTTATATATAGCTATCAAATCAAACTTTGAGTACATGGGAATGTTTATCACCTCCACACTAGTATTATCTCTAATTTCGCGAGATAAATTTCCCAACGGACAAATAAGATAACAGTCAAAAAGACTTTTGTCGATATTTGCCAGCAATTCCATCACATGTTTTGGACCGCCACTCAAATCGGCATCAGCAATAATTTGTACCAGTTTGATTTTTTCTTTCTTAGTTTTCAATAACCCTCCTATTTGTAAATACATCCAACAATTACTCGAGCTATAACCCTCTTTCATCCATCAATGATGGATTATAATAACAATCTCCATCTTGTTGTTTTTGTATATCTGCCCTATCCAACAAAGCCATAATCATACGATATTGATCTCCAATCCGAGCTGTAGATATAATTTTGTCTTTCGTTGAGATAATCCAATAAGATTTTCCAGCGCTGGCGTATGATCCGTCAGTATCTTCACAAATTTTTTCTATATCAGAAATATCTATCTCCTCCTTGTGCCAACCATTTATAAATAATTCCTGATATTTTATTGTATTATTAGTCACTGTAAGCTTAGATGTCAAAGCTGCAAGCTCAACGTTGACAGCAAAGACCAAAACAATCGCCACATACATGAAAATCATACCGGCGACATCATTTAACATGTAAAAACCATGATGCGGATTATCAACACGTCCTAGCTTAGTCTTTAATTCTGTTCGGCTACTATTTACGATCACCACAAATATTTTAAATAATAATTCCAGCAAACCCGGAATCACTATTAAAAAATATGCAATTGGCAAAACTCTGCCAAGCAAAAACGATCCAGTAAAAATTAATGGGTTTTGATCCATTATATCTTAATTTAATATTTTTGCGATTTTTATCTTTTAAAATATTAACAATATTTTAAGCCAATTTTTCAATAGCTTTATCGATTCTTTTCAAAGTTTCCTTTTTACCAAGTGCAACTGCTAATTCTACTGGACTCGGCGATTTCTCTTCGCCTGAGAGCGCTACTCGGACAGACCAAAATACATCACCGTTTGTTAGCTTATTCTCGGTTACAACTTGCATTAAAACTTCCTGGATCTTATCGTTTTCCCAACTTTCCACATCTCGCATTTTGCTTATTGCATTTTGTAATCCAACACGCGTTCTTTCTTTATCAGATTTGCGGAAAATCAACAGATCGGCTTTATAATCCACTCCGGCACGTAGTTTTTTAATATAATCAGCCGCTTCTATCAAGGTTTTATATCCGCCGCGTCCGATTAATTCAAGCTCACCGCTTGTTAAATCATCAATTCCAAATGATTCTAAATATTTTGATTTTTGATCTGTAATTTTGATCTTTGATATTTGATCTTTGATTTTCTGAGAATTAATATTATTCAATTTTTCAATGTCAAAAACAGCCGGTGCCTTATTGATATTCTCGATTTTAAATTCCTTCTCCAGCTCGGCAATTGTAAATTCTTCGCGATTGTCCTTAGGGTTCCAACCAAGTAAAGCCAAAAAGTTAATTATCGCTTCTGGAAGATAACCGAGTTCCTTATAGCCCATCAAGCTGGTAGCTCCGTGTCGCTTAGAAAGTTTCTTTTTGTCTGAGCCAAGTATCACTGGCAAATGCACATATTGCGGTGGTTGCCAACCAAAATATTCATAAAGCAATAAATGTTTGGGTGTAGAAGAAAGCCACTCATCACCGCGAATTACATGTGTTATTCCCATTTCGGTATCATCAACAACTACAGCTAAGTGATAAGTAGGAAAACCGTCTGACTTTAATATAATTTGATCATCGAGCAACGAGGTATTAAATTCCACTTTACCTTTAATTAAATCATTTATAACCACTTTTCTATCCTCCGGCATTTTCATACGGATTACATAACAGCCCTCTTTTAAATCTTTGAGGTTAAACTCTGCGGTTCTACAATGCCCTTCGTAACGTGGAGGTTTGCCCTCTTTTTTCTGTCTTTCGCTATCTGCCGCTAACTTCTCTTTGGAACAGGTGCAAATATATGCATGACCGGCACGAACCAGATCAAAAGCATGTTTTTTATAGATTTCGAGACGATTAGATTGTTTAGGAAAATTATCTACATTATCAGGCGAAATTCCCAGCCATCTTAATGATTCGATAATTCTCTCAACACTGCCATCTACATATCTCTCACGATCAGTATCTTCGATTCGTAACAAAAACTCACCACCCTGTGAGCGGGCAAACAAATATTCAAAAAGAGCAGTCCGTATGTTTCCAATATGTGGATCGCCTGTCGGACTGGGCGCGTAGCGGGTACGAATTTTTTTATCATGTTCGGTCATTTATTATAAAATATCACAATTTGGAGTATAAAAACAGCTGTAGCGCCATGGGTAACCAAGACGCTACATGTACAAGCCTCCCGTAATCAACGAAAAAAATGAAGAATGCTGATTAAAATCAAGATCAGCACCCCCCAACACCCACAACCCAGACCTTCTGTGTGCATCTATCTCACCTCCTCTACTTCACAGATGACGCTAGTGCCCACTGGCAGACAGGGAGTCGTCGGAGGTGTTTTTCGCTTCACCTCCAGTTCGCACACCTCCAGTTCGCACTTGCCGTTGCGCAGCAAGGCGACTAATGACATCTGTACCCGCACAATGCCGTCGACGCTCACAAGCGTCAGGCTGGCGCGGTTTGCCATGAGATTCGGACCGGCAATTACCACCCACTTTTCAGTGGAGTATTCAGGTGCCAATCCATCGATGAAAACGGCAGAGGCAAAGCGCTTGCTTGCTTCAACAGCCTCCGCCCCGCTATTTTTGTATAAGAGAGGGAAGTAATCAACGACAGAGGTTAATGCTAACGACTTCTGGTAAAAACCGCTCGGTGGTATAAGCCGCTCCAGAAAAAGTTGCCGATGATTTACCCATATCGAGAAACAGCCGCTACTCTCCCCTTCGATTGAGAAGATCACTCCGCGACAGTTCACAACCCTCTCTGGTCGTGTAGTCATCGCCTCACCCAGAATGAACTCTCGGCACAACCCTACATTCTTGAGGCTAGCCGAGAGTATTTGGGCACGCTCTCGGCTTATTATCTGATCAGCGTTAGCGCTCTCAAGATGAACTACGAATAGACCGAGAGCGCACAAGATGAAGATAGCAAAAACAATCACCACTCTCCACCTCCGCGGCAACGGATTATGCAGCATTCCGCTTGGCATACCAAACTCTCCTAGACATGGATTGTCCGTCTGCTCTCGCTCACATTAGCACAAAATGGCGACTAACGCCACAATAAATTTATTAATAATAAGTCAAAATTATTAAGTTCAAGTTATAATTATTTAATTTGTGTTGATCTGTGAAAAAGATCAGAGGCTGTGTATTTATAATTTATCCCCTTCCACTGCATTTACTAAATGCTCAATTCTAGGATCATTCAAGTCACTTAGATTTACTCCGATCACATCAATTCTGATACTCCGCCTAGGGTATTCCTGCTCCAAAGCCCGCGCCAAACTTCGTAGCTTTTGCTGTTTTTTAAACCGCACCAAATCTTGCGCCAATCCAAATCCACTCCCTCGTACTGTTTTTACTTCAATAATCACAAGGGTTTTGCGGTCTTGGGCTAAAATATCAATTTCACCACAAAACAGCTTGTATTTTGTACCAATAATTCGAAAACCATGTTTCTCTAAATATTCTCTCGCCAACTCTTCGCCGGCATCACCTGTTTTCTTGTTGTTTTGTTTCACCATAACTATAAAGCAATTTATCAATAAATAATTAATTGGCCTTCTCCAAACCTTACTGCCACCTACGAGGTGGAAGTCAAGGGGCAATGTTTAAAATTTTTTAATCTTTTTTTCAAAAAAATCCTTATA
>CAYMCH010000074.1:0-4526 GCA_964389035.1 uncultured Candidatus Saccharibacteria bacterium
TTTATTAATAACTTTAAAAATATTAATCAGTCCAATATGTTGTGGACTTCTACACCTGCTCCGTCAAGATTATTTTGGCTAAAAATAAAAATGTCAGAAACTTTTTTGCCGATAACGTCAAAACGGTAATATCCCGTAGCTTTCTCATAAGCTTGGTTGACCTCAATGTACCTCTCATCATCTAAAGAAGCGATAGTCATGATTGTGGGGCTAGAATGAAATGCTTTAGAAAATAGTTCTTCAGATTTTATTAATATTTGTTGACTGTTGTTATCTATCTCTTGATTTGGCATATAAGTAACAATTAATAGTATCAATAATTATAGTTTAAAACTATTAAGATTAAATAATTATGAAGAGAACATTAAATAAAAATTTAACAATTATTTAAATATATTTCATCACTATATATTTATATTAAAAAAGGATATTTTAAAAAGTTGGAGAACAAATGTTTCATTCAATTATAATAGAACAATTTCTAAAAGATCGAACAGTTTTAGATAAATATAAAATTATTAATCAAAAAATATATGAAAATTGGAAGATGCATATTGTAGAGGTACATAACCATCTACCATTTATCACTGATATTCAGGAATCGATGATAGAAATTATACCTTGCTATTTTCATTTATACGACGAAGGAAAAAATCTTTTGGTTGTATTTAAAGATTTGATATGTGATTTAGATCCAAATGACCAAATTATTTGGCAAGAAGCAGCTGATTATCTTTCGAATATATTAAAAATATCATGTTGGCAGTTTCAAAGTTACCCTAAAAAAATCTCCGATGAACCGATTTGGCTAAATATTTAGTTTTTGTAAATAGAAATTATTTGTTACTTAAAAAAATTAATTATCAATTTAGCAAGTAATCTCTAGCAAGGGGAGTTTTACAAAAAATCTTTGTATATTATTTACTAATACAAAGAAGTTAAAAAAGGTTGTCAATATATTTTAAGGTTTTATTTCTTTCTCTCATTGTAAGATAAGCGGCATTTTCGAGTTCGGATAATTTATTGTCAAGAAAGTCGTTTTTTACAATATGGTCTAATAAATTTAAATCAGATCTTGCGAGGGAGATTTGATTTATTATAATGTCGCAGATATCAACAATTGTATTTTTCCAAAAAAATTCTCGAATAGTTTTTCTATCTTTTTTGATATTAATGGGTTTATTTTTGCTAAGATTAAAAAAGAGTAAATCGCTTGCGTAATTAATTTTATTATTATTTAGATCATCTTCCCAATCATGTGCATCATCATTAATTTGCCTTGCCGAAAGATAATGAATATAGAAAGAGGTAAGTAGATTGGATTCCTTAGATTCAGAGCTAAAACCTAGTTTTTGCAAAATTGCCAGGGAAGATAGACTGTGAGCAACGGATTTTTCTGCAGTTTGCTCGGGGCTGTTATATATACATTTGTGATTTTTTATCCAAAGAGATGCTGGCGTCTTGGCCGCTTCAAACAAGTTTGCATAATCTACTTTATCGAGCATTTTTTGAACCACAGGTTTAAATTTCAAATTTTTATAACAAAAAAGGTCGTTCAAATCGCGTAAAAATATTAATGCCAGAGAAATTTTATCAACATCTTTATGTTCATCAGAGATATTGTCTATAATAGTGTATGCCATCCAACCTAAAGTGTTTGCTACTGATAATATTTTTAAATAAGTGTCATTTTCAAACGGGACTCTAATCGAATCAACAAAAAGATAAGGGTGTAGCAAGATCTGGGAGTCAGAGTCGTAAGAAGAAATTAATTCAATTATGTCGTTAAATACTTTCATAAATATTTTCGGAAATCTTTTTGCATAATTTTTATTTAAAAGTTCAATAATTGCTATTTTTTTAAGTTCGTAAATATTGGTTGGATTTTTCTCGCTAAGATTATTTTCTAAATTATTTTGGTGGAGAGAAAAAAATTCAATAACTAAAGCAGCCATGTGCGAAGGGCAGCCAGAAAGTCTTTTATTATTAGAATAAGTTCTTTCTGTAATAAAAATATTGTCTGGAGAATCAAAACAAAATGGGTTATTTAGCAACGATTTGGCTTTTGCATCAATTATTGTGTTGCTGGGATCGAGGTAAGCAAGAGATATTAGTAACAAGATAATCTCTAGATGATTTAAAGTTTTAGATGAAGCAAATATTGATTCAATATATTTGATCAATTCATTGCACTTTTGCCCATTGTAATATCTGGAGATAAAATATATTGTAGATATTTCGGGGTAATAAGAGGAATGATAGTTAGAATTAATAATAGCTGTATCGATCAAAGAATCGATATTTGGCAGTTTCACACCCAGTTTAGAAAGAAAAAAGCCGATATTTGCGTTGACGGCTAAGTCTATATCTCGCCATTTATTGGAACTTTTCTTAGGCACAATCCATGTATAATAAGGTCCACCCTCTTTAGACTCGAGACTAATTAACGTTTTGGTGAAATTTGCATAATCTTTTTCGCTTAAAATTTTATCATCAGTACCATGTAAAGCAGCTAAAGCGCAAGCAGTGTCGTCTAAATCATTTGGACAAGGCTCTTTGTCAAACTTATGAAAATTTTTCGACCAATAATTATAATTGCTCGATTCATTCTTTTCTTTAAGTAAAAAAGTTATTGATTTTGCGATAAGAGGTTCTAGTAATTTATGCTTGCAATTTGAAATAGAGATCAAAATATTTGACGTGTAAAAAGTTGTAAAAATTTTTTCTTTTTGTTTGTCATTATCAAACCTCGAAAAACTATAAAATGAACCATCTTTATTTTGCGATTCAATCAAATATTTAATAGATCTATTGATAATTTTTTTAAATTGATCAGCTTCAGACATTTCTATCAATTTTTCTGTTATTTGGAATTGTAATTATAAATTTACTTCCTTTAAGATGTTTGCTTTCTACGTCGATTGTTCCCGAAAAATCACTTTCAACAATATCTTTGCACATTGTTAATCCTATACCAGTATTACCAAAATTACTTTTACTTGAATAAAAGGGTTCAAATGTAGTTATTTTTATATTGGGGTCGATACCACAGGCATAGTCTTTCACTGTAATAGTGATATTTTGTTTATTTAGCTCAGATGATATCTCAATTTGTTTTTGTTTAAAATTATTCATATTTTTTTTGGAACAGTTGTAGGCTTCAATAGCGTTTAAAATAAGATTGCTCATTAACTGTGAAAATCTGGTTCTGTTGCCGTAAATAACAATATTGTTTGGGACGAATGATACCAATTTTACCCCAATTTTTTGAGCTTTCAGTTTTAAGATTTGACAAATATCTTCTACTTCGTTTTTGACGCAAAAAGAAGAATTATGAATTTTGTGTTGCAAATAATTTTTTGATGAACCGATTAATTTATTCATATTATTTGCTGCAATCAAAGCCCCATTGATATATTCATCTAATTCTGTTGCACTGGTTTCAAATTTTTTGATTTGATTCAAATTTAAAGAGAGGGCTGTTAGCGGATTTATAAGGTCATGAAATATTCCATTTGCCAGTCTGCCAAATTCAGCAAATCTCGAAAGCTGATTGATTCTTTCGGCTTGCTCGACTTGGAGTTGTTTGGTTCTTTCAACAACTTTTTCTTCAAGCAAATCGCGTTCCTTTTTTATCATTAATTCTGATTCCTTAAGCATCTCAATATTTTTTCTCAGTTCATTATTAAATATCCAAAATATCAGAGTAATTACTGCTAAAACTATAGTTACAGAAACGATGTCTCCATAACTTGTGGGCGCTGTTTTCCAGTTTATATTAGGTTCTATTACATTTTTTACTTCTGAGACTCCCAAGACAGTGTAACAGATTAGAAATAGCAGAATACTCGAAAAAAAATTCCAGCCTTTTAATATCACTGATGCGAAAATTATATATATTATGGTAAACATAATTGCAAAGATATTTGTTGCTCCCGAAGTATAGACAATAAATAAATTTATCAAAAATAACAGGCACAAAAAAAATCCGGTCACAATTTTAGCGTACCCTTTTCTAAATAATTGGAGAGCTATAAATAACAATATTGATATAAAAACAACCAGAAAAAGTGAGCCACCACGATAACCGTTTCCCAATTGCCATTTACTAATTAAGTTTACAATCATGCATGTGCATGAAAGTAAAAAAAACCATAGATAATTAGATATATGATGTGATCGGTTTTATTCTTTGGTTTATAAGAAAAAATAGCAATTTTAGACATAATTATTTTAAATTTAAGGCTGTCACAAGCAAAATGTTTTATGACAGCCTTAAAATTTATTTACTTACCCAATACACCAGTTCATATTCGGCGTATTCCACGGAAATGTCTTCTGCTGCTTTTTTTGATCTGGAATTTTTATCGGTTAGTAATTTTGACATTACTTCGATCATAATTCCCTCCGATATTAAATAATATTGATTATATAATAATAAAGAATAGATTAAATAATTATGAATAAAACATTAAACTTGCTATTCCCTGTGGTCTCTGCCACAGGGTAACCATTAAGGAATGTTT
>CAYMCH010000075.1:0-4489 GCA_964389035.1 uncultured Candidatus Saccharibacteria bacterium
TTACGATTGTTCGCGAGCTGATACCCTGTGGTCTCTGCCACAGGGTGATTCATTTCAGATATACAAAGTTAGTAGTATTTTGATTTTAGAAAAAATCACAGAAATTTTTTGACAATGAGGTAGAAGTAATTATTTTGAATAGTGTTTATCAGAATTATGAATGAATTGGAAATCAAAATGAATATTAGTCCAAAAACAGTATCTGTATTATCAACTGTCATCAATATTATTCTTTCTGCCGGAAAAGTTCTAACCGGTATTTTTTGTGGTAGTGTTTCTTTGGTCGCTTCTGGCATAGATTCAACCATGGATATTATTTCATCCATTATTACTTATTGGGGTATCAATATATCAGACAAACCAGCTGATGATAAACATCCTTTCGGTCATTCCAAATATGAAGCTGTTGCTAGTTATACTATTGTTATGTTGTTATTGATATCTGCTGTCTGGATTATTTATGAAGCGATCGCACAAGTTTTTATTGAAAGAATAAAAGAAGAATATTCTTTAATCGCAATTATTGTAATAGTTGTTGCAATCATTATTACTGAACTGTTGGCTCGTTTAAAATATTATATTGGCAATAAAAAATCTTCTATTTCCTTAGTCGCTGATGCTCAGCATTCTAGGGCTGATGTTTTATCTCAAGCGGCAGTGCTGGTTGGTCTTTTTGTGTCTCCGTATCTCCCTTATGCTGATAGTGTCATCGCTGTGGGAGTAGGTATTTACATTATATATGGTGCAATTGAACTGGCGAAGGAATCTGTCGAATCTTTGGTAGATACGGCAGATATCGAACTTGAAAATGAAATCAATCGTTGGGCAAAAAATAATAATATAAAATTCGAGGGTATTAAAACTAGAAAAATTGGCTCGCAAACTTTTGCTGAAATAACTATGGCTTTTGCAAAAAATTGCAAAGCAGATGAAATTGCTTTCAAAATTGATCAAACAGAAAAAAAGATTTTAGCTGAATTTGAATCGTTGGCACAGGTTTCTTTTACGGTTTCGTCTCATGATTTTAAAGAGGTTTCGACGCGAAGTTGGTTGGGAAGTCGGCGTAGAATGAGATTTACTTCGTTTGGAAAAGAGAATATTCCAAGCAGTAAAGACGACGAGATGATAATTGTTGCTCCAATAAACTTAGGCAAATTAGCAAATGATTTTGGTGCAGCTGAGTATTTAGTAGTAAAAATTAATAAAAATGGTAAACCTCAGAGAGAAATAGTAAAAAATGATTTTTATGAAAAAAATGGTGGTCATGGAGTGATGTTTGTAAAATTACAAAAAGCTAAAAAAATATATGTGCATTATATTGGAGAGGGAGCAAAGCAAAATTTATTGGCGAATAACATTGATATTGAAATAGTTAAAGATAAACCAGATGTTAACGAAATATTTGAAAGGATAGTAAAAAATGAGACCGAAAGGATTTAGAAAAATTAATTTTGAACCCAGTGTGACTTTTTATAAGCCTCAGGGAGTGCCAATACGTCTTTTAGAAGTTGTTGAGCTTACACATGAAGAGATTGAAGCTTTGAGACTTAAAAATATCCAAGAATTAGATCAAATTAATGCTGCAGAACAGATGCAGACTTCACAAAGTACATTTCAACGGATATTATCTTCTGCTTATAAAAAAGTTTCCGAAGCTTTAATAGAAGGTAAGGCTATTAAAATAATAAGATGAAATATAAATTTATTACATCAATTAAAAAAACGGCTTTATCTCAATGGAAAATATTGCCGGTTATTGTGGCAACAATTTTATTGATTTCTTTGATTTTTTCTATAATTCCTAAAAATATTTATATAGATTTACTTGGCAATAGTAACTCTTTTAATTTGTTGTTCGCAAATATTGTTGGAAGTATTTCTGCTGGAAATCCGGTGATGAGTTATTTTATAGGTGGAGAGTTATTAAGACAAAATATTAATTTATTGGTAGTCACGGTTTTTATAGTTTCTTGGGTTACTGTTGGAATTGCTCAATTTCCAGCAGAATCAACTATACTTGGAAAAAAGTTTGCTATATATAGAAATATTATTTCTTTTATTTCTTCATTTGTTGTAGCTTTTTTACTTATGGGAATATTGGAAATTGTGAATATATGAAAACTTTAAAAAAGATAAGCAAAATTTCAAATTCTTGGCGATATCTAATTTTTGTAGTTTTATTGTACATAGTTTTTCTAATCTTTGATTATGAAATTTTTATACAATCTTTGATCTATTGTGGTGCTATGATTTCCGAAATTCTACAAGCTTTTTTATTAGTGTTTGTTTTATTGGTTTTGAGCGATTATTTTATTACTTCTAGCTTCATTACTAAATATTTAAATAAAAACTATTTTATTAAATGGTTAGCGGTAATAATTGGAGGTATAATATCAAGTGGCCCAATATATATGTGGTATCCTTTAATGGCAGATTTGCGCAAAAAGGTTTTAGACAATGGTATGATTGCTTGTTTCCTGTATAATCGGGCCATAAAGATTCCATTAATACCTGTTGCTTTAATATATTTTAGTTGGAGCTATTTACTTGTTTTAGGTTTAGTTATGATTTTTGTATCAATTATCCAAGGTGTTGTAATAAATTATTTATTTAGGAGTGAAAATGAAAATTGCTATAGCGTCTGATAATGATAGTATTAATTCTTTGGTCAGTGATAAAGGAGGAAGAGCGCCCTTTTATCTTGTTTTCGAAAATAGTAAAATGATAGAAAGCCTAAAAAATCCCTTTGCGACAGGTGGCGGAGGAGCCGGTTTTTCTGTTGCTTATATGTTAGCCGATAAAGGCATAGAAAAACTTTATGCTTCGGAGCTTGGAAAGAATATGCTAAATGCTTTAGCAGAAAGAGGTGTGGCTTACGAAAAAGTTGAATTGGGGAAGAGGATTTCTGATATAATTGATTAGATATTATTTTATGATGGTGGAGGTGAAATGAAAGTTTTAAAATTCGGGGCTGTGTGGTGCCCAGGTTGCATTATAATGAAACCGAGATGGCAAGAAATAGAAAAAGAAAATTCATGGCTTAAGACAGAATATTTTGATTTTGATAATGATAAAGAAGCAGTGGATAAATGGTCAGTTAATGATACTTTGCCCACTTTTGTTTTTGTCGATAAAAATGAAAAAGAATTTTTACGGCTTCAGGGCGAGGTTGATAAGAAAAAATTGATAGAACTAATTACGGAGCACAGAGATAAATGAAAAGATTATTTTGGGTTTTGTTGGCATCTTTGGTTTTTTTGTCGTTTTTTACTACAACTGCTAATGCGGAGGATAGTACGGTAAAAATTAAGTTTTTTTGGGCAGAGGGTTGCCCGCATTGTGCGCATGAAAAAGAATTTTTTACTAAATATATTCCGCAGAATCCGGATGTAATTGTAGAATCTTATGAGGTTTCAAAAAACAGATCGAATATGCAACTTCTTATACAAATAGGTAAAGAACTTAATGCTGATGTTAGCGGAGTTCCTTTTACAGCTATTGGCACAGACTATGTTATTGGTTATTTGGAAGGGGATACAAATTTAAAAATTAATTCATTAGTAGAAAAATATCGACCGGTAAAAAATAGTGAACCTGAGCCCATTGCTCCTGTTGCTGATGCTAGTAACGATCCTGTCCCTACTACTGAATTAAATAATAGAGCCAGTAAGACAATCAATTTACCTCTATTTGGCGAGATTGATGCTAAAAATTATTCTTTACCAGCTCTTTCTGTAATTATTGGTTTTTTAGATGGTTTTAATCCTTGCGCTATGTGGACACTTTTGTTTTTAATTAGCATATTATTGGGCATGAAAGATCGCAAAAGAATGTGGGTTTTGGGTTTAGCTTTTATAATTTCTTCTGCTTTAGTTTATTTTCTTTTTATGTCGGCTTGGCTTAATCTTTTCTTGTTCATTGGTTTTGTAGTTGCAGTTAGAATAATTATTGGTTTAATAGCTATCGGTGGCGGTGTTTATAATATTAGGGATTTTTTTGTAAATAAGGAAGCTGGTTGTAAAATTTCTAATTCAAAAAGGCAACAAAGAATATTTGAAAAAATTAAAAAAATATTACATGAAAAAAGTTTTGTTGTGGCTTTAGTCGGCATAATTATATTAGCTTTTGCGGTTAATTTGGTTGAACTTATTTGTTCGGCTGGTTTGCCGGCAGTCTATACTCAAATATTAACACTATCTGATTTACCTAAATGGCGTTATTATTTATATATTTTACTATATATCTTATTTTTTATGTTAGATGATATATTTGTTTTCATTGTTGCGATGGCTACATTAAAATTAACCGGCATAACTACAAAATATTCTCGTCTTTCTAAGCTGATAGGCGGTAGCATTTTATTTATAATTGGTATTATATTAATAATTAAGCCTGAATGGCTAATGTTTGGTTAAAAATGAAAAAAATTTATTATTTTTTAATTGGTATCGTGATTGTAATGCTAGCTTTTTTTGCAATATTTATATTT
>CAYMCH010000076.1:0-4365 GCA_964389035.1 uncultured Candidatus Saccharibacteria bacterium
TTTATATTTAACATTTGATATTGTTTCGATTTTCGATATTCGGATTTCGTGCTTTGCCCCATACTACATACTTCACATTATATACAGTTTCCCTCTCCTATCTTCTATACTTAAGCTAGATATTACCAATATAAACATGTTTCAAACCAGCTTTTTTACCAATATGTTTAGCCATTTTTAAAGTTTTGATGGGTGTAGGCAATATATCAATCATTTTATAACTTGGAAAAAATCTTGAGATATGCCACGGGATATTATTATCCAATTTGACTATAAAATTTGCTATCTGGCTAAGCTCTTTTTCTGAATCATTATATTTTGGAATTATCAAAGTAGTCAATTCTATATGAATCCCATGATCCCATAAATCATTAATGGTTTCCAAAACTGGATTTAAACTTGCTCCGCATATCTCTTGATAAAATTCATTCCTAAACGATTTAATATCAATATTTGCTGCATCTAAATATTTATATATTTTTTTTCTCGCCTCTTTCGAGATATAGCCGTTGGATACAAAAACATTTTTAAGACCATTTTTGTGTGCTAATTTCATGGTATCATAAGCATATTCAAAAAATACCCCCGGCTCAGTATATGTATAGGCAATAGATGGTGAGTTGGTATGTAAAGCAAAATCAATAATCTGTTGTGGTGCATACTCAGCACCATACATGGTGTTATGCGGTTTCTTTGATACCTGAGAAATTTGCCAATTCTGGCAAAAATCACACCTGAAATTACAACCTATTGTGCCAAACGAGACAATATTCGTTCCAGGCAAATAATGATATAAAGGTTTTTTTTCTATTGGATCAAGATGCAAGGCAGCAACCCTGCCGTATGTTATCAAATATAAATCCCCATCAATATTTTGGCGAACACCGCAAATCCCTCTCTTGCCCTCTGCAATTTTACAATAATGATTGCAAGCAGTGCATTGTACCCAATTATCTTTCAATTTTTTATACAATAAAGCTTTTTTCATCTATTTATATTCAAGCAAATTATGCTAATATTAGAAAGTACCTTGATTTACGAAATTCATAAGTTTTACAATATTTTGACGGTTGTAAGCGCACCGCACCCAATATATTGGGGAAAGCGCCTAGAAATTTTGTAAAACCTATAGAAAGTATTTCTTAATTCAAGAAAAGTACAATTATTACTAAGAAAGTTTGGAGTCTAATGAAAATATTCCTAGACATAGAAACGCTTCCAGCATCTGGCAAAGATATGCCTCTTATCAAACAATTTTATGAAGAGATGAAAGCCAGAAAAAATGGCGAAAATGTAAAAATTGATTTCGATTCTTTTCATCGTAATACCTCTTTTCAAGGAGAGTTTGGTAGAATTTTTTGCATAGGTTATGCAATAGATAATAACCTATGTGATGCATTAAGCGGAGACGAAAAAGAGATATTAATTAAATTTTGGAATATAGCCAAAGAAGCACATCTGTTTATCGGTCACAATATTATGGAGTTTGACCTAAGGTTTATCTATAAAAGATCAATTATCAATGGAGTCAGACCCACCCGCGAACTTAATTTTGCCAGATACCGATCCGAACCAATATATGACACTATGAAAGAATGGGAAAAATGGGGAGCAATGGGAACTTCCTTGCACAAACTAAGCATTGCTCTAGGCATTGCGTCACCCAAAGAAGAAGGAATTGATGGTAGCAAAGTTTATGATTATTTCCTAGCTGGCAAAGGAGACGAGATAATAAAATATTGCAAAAGAGATGTTGAAGCAACCAGAAAAGTATACAATAAAATGACTTTTTCTCCCTTAGAGTCAAATGTATAAAATTATTAATATCTAATATAATATTTTTACAGTTAGATACACTTAATTATTTCACACAATTAAAATAATTATATCATACAGCCTATCATGTAGAGCCATTCCGCTCGCGCAAAAAACATGGCAATTTTTATTATTATAGATTGTTAAGCCTGGTCTTGAAAATACAAAAAATCTTTAGTTGTTGTAATGACGATTATTAAATAATTAATCTAAACATCATAAATAATACTTGTTATTGAATCTAATCAGTATAAATAAAAATTAGCCAAAATAGAAAATATTTAACTTAAAATTGAAAGCAACTATCCAACCATCGAAAAAGTACAAAATAATTCTTTAACTAGCAATATATAGTTTGATAATTATTTTTTTTTCTTGTCTAGCTTTTTTATCATGTCTGGGTACCCGCACCCCAACAATCTATCTTCTTCCTTCAATCCAAGAGTTTTTTCAATTTCTAAAAGCTCGTCTTTTGTGGGAGACTCTATTTCAATAAAAACCCCTAGCCTTTTTACAGTATCAATAACTATTTCTGAATTTTGATATAAATATTTTCTTCTTTTCTTATCTACTACTGCCTCTAAAACATGACCGATATTCACAAGAATCTCTATCGCAACTTGAGCATCATTTATTTCTATCTCAGATTCTTCAGTTAAATCATCTGCCACAACATAGTGATATTCCAATGTCGTCCCATCGTTACTCTGACGCACTCGCAGATATTTTTTTCCTTCGGGATTATCTGGCACACTAAAATATATATCAATATTAATTAATTCTGCAACAAATTTCGCATTTAATTTTTTTAGCTTATCATCGAAATCTTCAACTCTTTTGATGCGATATTTGTATTCTATTTCTTGGTGTACCATTTTTACTTACTCTCTTTTTCTTCATCTTTCACGATTTTCACTCTAGGCTGGCAACAATCTTTACGACCTATCATGCTTACACCAATTAATATTAAGGCCACCGGCCAGATATAATCCCACGCATCTCCTTTAATAATTCCCAAATTATTAAGAAGTAACAATATTCCGATAACCACTAACCCAAATCCAAAGTACATAAAAACTCCATATTAATTTACAATTTACAATTTAATATTTTACAACCAAATGAACTGTCATTCAATAACAACGCTGCGATAATTTAAAATTCAAATATCAAAAATCTAAATTACACATTAAATTGTCAAATTTATTTCTTTCCTTTGAGCATTAATACGCTACTAGCTATAATATTTGCAATCTCTGTTAACTCCGAAAAAAGATATTCCGATTTTTGTTTATCTGCCTTATCGGATTCTTTGAGCAAGCATAACCATAACTTTGATTCATTCACAGATTTTAAAGAATGGGTAAAGAAATTTCTAAAATCTTTTTTTAAATTCATTTTTAAATATTTCATCGTCATTTTGCATTTTGATCTTTAATTTTTGAATTATTTTCAATACATTAATTGATAATTGATAAATGAAAAATGAATAATTACTCTTTACCTTAGTATCGGTCCTTCGCCCTCCTTAGGATCATATGGTTTTTCTTTATGCACAGGGAGCGAAAAGAAAAATGTAGTCCCCATACCCTCCCCTTTTGATTCAAACCAAATTTTTCCTTCATGTAATTCCACAAATTTCTTTGATATATACATACCCAACCCAGTACCCTTAACTTCGTCCTTAAGTACATCTACTTGGGTAAACTTTTCGAATACTTGTTTGGCTTTCTCCTGAGGAATCCCTCTACCGCTATCTTTTACCCACACCACCATGTTGTTGTTTTCTAACTTAGCACCCACCTCCATATGTCCGCCGTCATCGGTATATTTTACAGCATTGCTTAATAAATTTATCAAAACTTCGGTGATTCGAGTGGCATCCATCCAGCTTTTCGGCAAGAGATCCTTGGGTAATTCTAGGCAGATTGTGTGCTTCTTTTCTTTTACTTTGGGATCTATTTCGGCAATAGACTGTTTTATCAATTCTTCTATCTGAACTTCTGCATATATAAGATGAATTCTACCAGACTCGATTCGCGAGACATTGAGCAAATCTTTTACTATATTGCCTAGCCGTTTGGAAGATTTATATATTCTATCAAGATAATCTCTGGTTTTTGGTTGTAAATCTCCACCCATACCTTCATCAAGTATCATACTTAAATAGCCCTCTATAGAGGCCAAGGGAGTATTTAGCTCATGAGATGCCATACTTAAAAAGTCATCTTTCATTTTATCAAGGTCTTTTAGATGCATGTTGGCATTGGAAAGTTTTTTGGCCAGCACCTCTAACTCCTCTCGCTGTTTTATTTCTATCTTTACGCTTTTAATAAGCAACCACCCACCATAAGAAGCCAACGCCCAGATAACAAATTTCAAAATATATTCAACAGGAGAATTTGAAATAAAAACCTGAACAAATAAACCGACCGACAACAAAATTACTATCGATTCCGTCGCAATAACTTTAATATTAAACAACTGATGTTTCATTATGGCATAGGCCGTAAAACCTAGGAAAAATATTGCTGAGAAATCACCCAGCTG
>CAYMCH010000077.1:0-4354 GCA_964389035.1 uncultured Candidatus Saccharibacteria bacterium
GTCCTACCCGCTTTTTTATTTAGCAAGCATTACACACTGATATTGTACAGTATCACCCAATTGATGCTTCTGCCATATTCATTGGCCAAATTCTTCAAAGTATATCTTTTGTAAACGTACTTATCCCAGATAACTTGTTCTAATCTCTCTGGTCGATTTTTTGATTGGAATCTTCTACCGCAAGCAGTGCATTTATAGCGTTGTTTACCGTTTCTTTTACCATCTCTTTTTACTTGATTTGAACCACAATTCGGGCAGTTTTTTAGCCATGATTACAATTCCCTGTAGATAAATGCTTGTTTTATGGCTCTAGAATAACATAATCAACCGCTTTTAGCACCCCGTTTTTGCAATTATGCCTAATTTTGTATTTTTGCATAATTGCGCAATATATCTATTTATGGTATGATATTTTTTTTATTATCATTTTAATAGTGGAGTTTAGATGAGCAGAAAAACTCAAATAGTTGTAACTGTCGGACCGAAAACCGAGAGCGAAGAGATGGTGAAAAAGTTAATAGATGCTGGTATGGATGTCGCTAGATTTAATTGTTCTCACGATACGCATGAGACATTTGTTAAAAGAACGGAAATTATTAGAAGATTATCTCCTAATCATAAGAAGGTTAAGATTCTTGCGGATTTGCAAGGACCGAGAATTAGAGTTGGAGATATGCCTAAAGAAGGCAGAGTTTTAACTACTGGTGAAGAGATAGTTTTTTCTACGTATGTCTGTGGCGATATCAAAGAAGATGAGATTGTTGTTCGTGACCCATATTTACACGAAGATGTAAAAGAAGGTGATAAAATTTTATTAGATAATGGTACTATGGAAGCCTATGTCACAAAAGTGCATCAACACAAGATTACGGCAAAGGTAATTTTTGGCGGAATCTTATATTCGAACAAAGGTGTTAACTTGCCTTTGACTAAAACAACTACTAGTGCGATTACCGATAAAGATAAAGTCGATATCGAATTTGCCAAAGAGATGAAATTCGATTATGTGGCTTTATCGTTTGTTTCTTGTCGCGAGGATTTGGAACTTTTACGTTTTTTACTTGGAGAAGATGGTCCCAAAATTATTTCAAAAATCGAAACAGGTGTTGCCATTCAAAATCTAAACGATATTATTGAACTTTCAGATGCTATAATGGTAGCACGTGGCGATTTAGGCATCGAAACTCCGATGGAAAGATTGCCATTGCTTCAAAAAGAAATTATCAACAAGACCCGTTATGCCGGTAAGCCGGTAATTACCGCTACTCAAATGATAGATTCGATGGTCAAATCTCCTTATCCAACACGTGCCGAAGTATCAGATATTGCCAATGCAGTTTTAGACGGTACTAGTGCGGTAATGCTTTCTAACGAGACTGCTGTTGGCGACTATCCGATAGAAGCTGTAGAAGTCATGTCAAAAGTTTGTTCTGAGACAGAGGATTTTATCAAAAATCGCACAGTATTGCTTTAAATTGATAACCTTTTGAATAATGAGAAAAAGACAGTCATAACTGTCTTTTTCTAGTCTTTATTTATTGAGTTAACATAAAAAATCAATCTGGTATATTAAATAATCATGTAAACAATATATGTATTGTATTATTATTAATCGTTTTATATAATAAGTACATAATAGCTGAGATTATTTCTCAGCAAATTTAGGTGCAGATATCAAATTTATTATTCACTATCTAAACCCGCGCGGGTGAGGAGGGGCAGTGATGTCAATTGGAAAGCCGAAAGGCGTAGTTTTTGTAAAATGGTTCGCCGAGCTTGGGAAGACAGATATCCCAATCGCTGGCGGCAAGGGTGCAAATTTAGGTGAACTAAAAAATGCAGGTATTCCCATACCAAATGGTTTTGTGGTCACAGCCGATGCGTATTACCATTTTCTGGATGTGACGGGGATTAGAGCTTTTATCGAGAGAGAATTAAACGGAATCGATCCGGAGGATTCCAAGAAGCTCAACAAGATATCAAGAGAGCTAAAGAAAAAGTTGATGTCTTCAGAGATGCCACCAGAAATTATTAAAGAGATTAAAGAAGCTTATGTAAAATTAGGCGGTTTTCCTGTGGCGGTACGGTCATCGGCTACTGCTGAGGATTTGCCAGACGCTTCATTTGCTGGTCAGCAAGCCACTTATTTAAATATGCAGACACCTGCTCAAGTAGTAGAAGCAGTGCAAAAGTGCTATGCATCTTTGTTTGAAGCCCGCGCAATTTATTATAGATCCGTAAACAAGTTTGATCATATGAAGGTTGGTATTGCTGTTCCTGTTCAGTTAATGGTGCAGTCTGATGTTTCTGGTATTATGTTTACCGTTGATCCTGTAACGCAAGATCAAAATCGTTTGGTTATCGAAGCTGGTTATGGTTTGGGCGAGGCAATTGTTTCTGGTTCAGTCACGCCAGATCGCTACCTCATAGATAAGCAGAACCTTACGATTGTTGATAAAGAGATCAATACTCAGGAGTGGAAGATTGTTCGTAATGCCAAAGGTGGCGACAAACATGTAAATGTAGACAAAGAATTACAAAGCGCGCCTAAGATTATGTACGATGATACTATATTAGAGCTTGCTAAACTTGGGTTAGAGATAGAGAGGCATTATGGTAAGCCTCAAGACACTGAATGGGCACTAGAAAATGGTAAAGTTTATTTTGTACAATCTCGCCCTATTACGACATTAGGTAAATCTGATGGTGGTGCAGTTCCTGCAACTCCTGCAGGGGATACAGTTACACCAGACAAGGCAGAATTGATTCTAAAAGGTGCGGCTGCATCACTTGGTTTAGCTTTCGGTCCAGTAAAAATTATTCATAGTCCTAGTGAAATCGATAAGATTCTAGAAGGTGACATATTAGTTACTGAAATGACTACACCGGATTATGTACCGGCTATGCGTCGTGCAGCAGGAATTGTTACTGACACCGGTGGTCGTACTTGTCATGCAGCTATTGTCTCTCGAGAATTGAGTATACCTTGTGTAGTAGGTACAGGTACTGCTACTCATACTTTGCAAAATGCTCAGATGATTAGCGTAGATGGTGCCAAAGGTTTGGTGTATAAAGGCAAAGTAGCTACTGTAGCTACGCCACAACAAGTTGTGGATGCAGCCAAGCCTGGTAATCCTGCTTTTTCTGAAGAAGCTATGATTACTGGCACTAAAGTATATGTAAATTTGGCTGAGACTCATTTAGCCGAAAAGATCGCCTCACAGCCGGTTGACGGTGTTGGTTTGTTGCGTGCTGAATTTATGATTGCAGAGATTGGCGAGCATCCTCGTGCTATGGTAGAAGCTGGTAGAGGTCAAGAATATACCGATAAATTGGCTGATGGCTTGCGTACCTTTGCTCAGGCTTTTGCTCCACGCCCCGTGGTTTATCGAGGTACAGATTTTAAAACTAACGAGTATCGCAATCTAAAAGGTGGTGAAAAGTTCGAACCACAAGAAAACAATCCTATGATAGGCTATCGTGGTGCCTCCCGTTTTATTAAAGAGCCCGACATGTTTGCTTTAGAGCTTCAGGCTATTAAAAAAGTTCGTGATGAATATGATCTTAAAAATTTATGGTTAATGATTCCTTTTGTCCGAACTTTAGAAGAGATGCGCCAAGTTAAAAAGATTGTTGAAGACAATGGTTTAATGCGCGGACCAGACTTTAAGCTATGGATGATGTGCGAAATTCCTTCAAATGTAATATTGCTAGAAAAATTTATTGATATTGGTATAGACGGTGTCTCCATTGGTTCCAACGATTTAACCCAGCTTACCTTGGGTGCCGACCGTGACAATGAAGAGTTGGCTAGAGTTTTCGATGAGCGTGATGAGGCAGTACAATTATCTATAGAATATGTCATTAAGACTTGCCGTCGTCGCAATATCACCTGCTCCATCTGTGGTCAAGCTCCAAGTGTTTATCCCGAAATCACCGAGATGATGGTAAAGGCTGGTACCACTAGTGTCTCAGTTACTCCTGATATGATTATGCCTACCCGCAAGCTCATCGCTTCTGTTGAAAAACGCATAATGCTCAAAAATATTATCGATCGATAAGAATAATATTGATTCGAATAACAAGCAAAAGGTCGCTTACTACTATGAGCGATCTTTTGTGATTGGACAACTACCAACTCTCATACATATCATTGTCATCTCAGGGCAAATGTAACTATGCTTGCTCTCTCATGGATTGCTCCGAGATATTGATCATTAAAATCCTGTTGAAGTTTCTTTTAGATCATATCAAGGGCAGGAATGATACTGATGGTGAGTAGTTACATAATTGGTTATCGACTGCAAAAGTTCACTAACATATTGGACTCCAACAAGGAGTCAGATCATGCAAC
>CAYMCH010000078.1:0-3507 GCA_964389035.1 uncultured Candidatus Saccharibacteria bacterium
AGAGCTTTATATATTGCATAAAAGAGAGTATAATCAAGGCAAATCGCAAATGGGTGGTTTATTTACTAGAACAGAACACCTCCCACCCAATTTCTTAAATAAGATATAGAGAATATAGATACGAGGAAATATGGCAGAAGAACAAAAAAGATTGCTAGAAAAACAACTTTGGAAAGTTGCTGACGCTCTTCGCGGCAAGATGAATGCCGATGAATACAAAAACTATATTTTAGGTTTTATCTTTTATAAATACCTCTCAGAGAAGCTTGAAAAATTTATTAATGAACTTTTAAAGAATGACGACATCACTTACCATGAAATTGATGAAGACTCCACTGAAGGTAAACAATACATTAAAGACATACAAGACCGCTGCATTGATACTCTTGGCTTTTTTCTCAAGCCCACCGAATTATTTTCTTATCTGGTTAAAAAAGGTAAAAATGGAATTAGAGGTCAGGAAAGCTTTATTCTTGAGGATTTAAAAAATGTTCTAAATACCATTGAGCAAACCTCCATGGGCACCGACAGCGAGGATGATTTTAAAGGGCTTTTTGCCGATGTTGACCTAACTTCCTCAAAACTAGGTAATAGCGAAAATAAGAAAAATGAGGTAATTGTCGAAGTATTATCGCTTTTAAATGGTATTGATTTTAAACTTGAAGATAGCAGGAGTGATCTGCTTGGTGACGCTTATGAATACCTAATTGGTGAATTTGCTGCCGGTGCCGGCAAGAAAGGCGGCGAGTTCTACACGCCAGCCCAAGTTTCCCGACTACTGGCGCAAATAGTTATACAAGATAAAAAGCGTATTCGATCAGCATATGACGCAACTTGCAGTTCCTGTTCCCTTTTGCTTCGCCTAAAAGATTACTCCGAAATTGTTGACTACTTTGGCCAAGAGCTTAATCCGACTACTCACAATCTGGCCAGAATGAATATGATTTTGCACGGCGTTCACTTTGATCATTTCAAGATCATGAAAGGCGATACCCTAACCGAAGACATGTTCCCCAACCTTAAAGCCGAAGCGATTGTCGCCAATCCGCCATTTGCCGTTAACTGGAAAAGCGAGGCAGATCCGCAACTTAAAACCGATGAAAGATTTTCCCAATATGGCCGACTTGCGCCAAAAGGTGCAGCTGATTATGCCTTTGTTACACACATGCTTTATCATTTGGCTGATAATGGCACGATGGCGATTATACTGCCTCACGGTGTTTTGTTTCGAGGAGGAGCGGAAGGGCAAATCAGAAAATATATAATCGAGAAACTAAATTATCTTGATACTGTAATCGGTCTGCCAGCCAACCTCTTTTATGGCACGTCAATTCCAGCTTGTGTTCTGGTATTTAAAAAATGCCGCGAAGAAGATGGTGATATCCTATTCATTGATGCGTCGCGAGAGTTTGAAAAGGGTAAAAATCAAAATCACATAACAGATGAAAATATCGCTAAGATTTTCGAGACCTACAAAGAGCGCAAAAAGATTGATAAATACTCCCACAAAGCATCGCTCGATGAAATCCGTGAAAACGAGTTCAACTTAAACATTCCTCGCTATGTTGATACCTTTGAACCCGAGCCGGAAATCGACCTCGACAAAGTCGTCGCCGAGATTAAAAAAATCGACACCGAGATGATTGAAGTTGATAAAAAAATCACTGGTTATTGCAAAGAACTTGGCATTAATTCACCATTCGGAGGTGAATAATGGAAACTGAAAATAATATGCCGGATAAAAATCAATTTCTTTTATATACCACACCATCCGGTGATGTAAAAATCGAGGTACTTTTTGAAAATGAGAGCATCTGGCTATCACAAAGAAAAATGGCGGAACTTTTTGATTGCACGCCAGAAAATATCATTTCCCATTTACAAAATGTTTATTCAAATAAAGAGTTGTCTGAGCCGGCAACTACTAAGGATTATTTAGTAGTTCAAAAAGAGGGATCCAGACAGGTTAGTAGATCAATCAAGATGTACAACCTCGACGCTATTATCTCGGTGGGTTACAGAGTCAATTCTGAAAAAGCGACTCAATTTCGCATCTGGGCCACAAAAGCTTTGCGAGATTTTATCATCAAAGGGTTTGTGCTCGACGATGATCGCCTGAAAAACGGCTCGCATTTTGGCAAGGATTATTTTAAAGAATTGCTGGAAAGAGTTCGATCGATTCGAGCCAGTGAGCGAAGGATTTACCAGCAAATAACCGATATCTTTGCCGAGTGTAGCATTGATTACGACCCAAAATCAGAGATAACTAAAAATTTTTATGCTATGGTGCAAAATAAATTTCACTTTGCTATCGCAAGTCAAACTGCAGCTGAAATAATTTACACCAAGGCTGACAGAAAGAAGCCAAACATGGGTCTAACAACATGGAAAAATTCACCAACCGGTAGAATATTAAAGTCAGATGCTATCATTGCTAAAAATTATTTATCCGAAGACAAAATCAAAAAGCTTGAACGCGCGGTTTCGGCCTTCTTCGACTATATTGAGAATGTTATTGAAAATCACCATATGATGAAGATGGAAGATTTAGCAAATAGCGTTGATAAATTTCTGGCATTTAATGAATACAAAATTTTGGAGGGTAAAGGAAAAATCTCTCACCAAAAAGCCGAACAGAAAGCAATTGCCGAATACAACGAGTTCAATAAAACCCAAAAGATCGAATCTGATTTCGATCGTGAAGTAGTAAAGAAATTGAAAAAAATGGAAGATAAAAATGCAAAATAACACCCTAAAACCGAATTTGTCATTGCGAGGAACGAAGCAATCTGACCAAATTCCAAAACTTAGATTCAAGGAATTCACTGACGAGTGGAAAGAAAAAATGCTCGGCATTAATTCACCGTTTGGAGAAGTACAATGAAATATTACTTATTTCTTGATGAAAGTGGAGATCATGGATTATCGTCAGTTGATGGAAATTTCCCAATTTTCTTATTGTGTGGTTGCTTAATGTCAGAAAATGATCTCGCTGATTTGGAGACGAAAATTAATAACATTAAAACAGCATATTTTAATTCCAAAAATGTTATTTTACATTCAAACGATATTAGGAAATGCGAAAAAGAGTTTCAAATTTTGTTTGATTTAAATATCAAAAAGAAATTTTATACTGACCTCAACAAGATATTAAAAGAAGTCAATTTTATTAGTTTCGGAAGCGCAGTAAAAAAAGAGGAGCACATCAAGAAATATGGGAAAACTGCAAAAGACCCATACGCTCTATGTCTTTCGTTTATTTTAGAAAGAATGATTTTCTGTTTAGATAAGCACCATGATAGCAATATTGAGATAATAATTGAGAAACGTGGCAAAAAGGAAGATGCCCAATTACTCACACAATATAATACTATCCTCGACAGGGGAACTTATTATGTTATTCCTGATCGATTAAAAAAAATGATATTAAGTTTTGAATCAAAGTGGAAAAAGGACAATGTGGTCGGTCTCCAGTTGGCGGATTTAGTTGCGTATCCAATGGCTAGA
>CAYMCH010000078.1:3517-4306 GCA_964389035.1 uncultured Candidatus Saccharibacteria bacterium
CCAATTGTAAAGTATCCGACCTTTGATATCATCAAGAATAAAATTTATTGCGATTCAAAGGGAAAAATTGACGGGTATGGAATAAAAGTTTTTCCATAATAACAAAAAGTCCCTAATGGGACCTATTGCCGACCGGGGACACCCCGATCCAATTAAAATTATACAGCATGTGGATAAGTGATGTCAATAGCACCTTTTTCAACTATATAATTAGGTCTGTACTGTATAAATACACATCGACAGATTATGCAAAATAATAACCCAAAACCGAACAATCTAATTCGTTCCGAGCGACTTGTCCAGCGAAGCTATTGCGAAGTTGGAAGTCGAGGGATTCTTGTCTCACGATTTAAGGAATTCACTGACGAGTAGCAAGAATTAATGTGAAATTATTCATATATAATATGCAAAAAAATGATTTGTTAAAAAAATTGATAAGCTTCAAAACTAGGTGCAAAAAACTTAGAAAGCTTTTATCGGAATCAAGAAATGCAGTCGCCGAGATCGTTAGAAACCACGAAAAGATTGCTAGCCTCCGTTCTAAACTAAACCAAAGCTATGCAGGACTTGAAAAGTATATTAAACTTTTTGGCAAAAACCCCAAACTGACAGATGAAGTTTGGATGGTCGCATTTTTGGTATATGAGACTGCATTTTCGGCCGATATCCTTCAAAGAGTCGGGCCGTCACTAAATGCAGTATCTCAAGACCTAGATTATATAATAGGTAAATTGAGGGTTAATATCAATTTCGGGGTGCTAATTTGTTAAAATATCTTCAATCATTTTT
>CAYMCH010000079.1:0-4109 GCA_964389035.1 uncultured Candidatus Saccharibacteria bacterium
TAAATAACAACTACCCGCTTAGAGAATCTTTACACACTAAAAGTTGACAGTACCCCTAGATCCAATACAATTAAGACAGCGAATTAAGGTAAAAGTAGACCATCTAAAAAGAACACTAAAGTAAGATTATTTCATTATCTAATACGGCTCTGGAGAGGTTTATTATACTTATCGTGATGATGTATGGATAAGATCTCTTCTTTTGTAGATTTTATTATTAGCATATTTCTCCACTTGTCTAATACCTATATAAGATTTCTACTTATGTGAATAGACAACAGTTTTATCTTGTAAAGTGAATCTAATAACTATATAATTTTTATAGCAATTGATAAATTTTGAATATTTATATAAAAATAATTGAGATAAGAAAGGAGTGGTTTTGGATATTGCGATTGTTATTTTTATTATTGTTTTGGTTGTTGGGATAATTATTTATAGTGTTAAAAAAAGATACAATTCTCAATGGGAAGGTAATCTAATTGATAAAAGAATTATTGAGACACGAAAACAAGCATCAAATTCAGAATTTGGAGGAGGTTCAATTAGAACTAATTATGCGTATGAACTAATATTTCAAACTGATGGTGGTAGCAAAATTAATCTTAAAGTAGCTCAGAGCTTGTATGATTCGGCTGTCGTAGGGACAAGATTTGTGAAATTGAAAGGTCAATATAACCCACAAATAGTGACTGAACAACAAAATACAAATATTATGAATGATAATCATGAACCACCTTCTTCTGCTTTGTAAGTGGAGATAATTAATTAGTTTAATGTGTAGCACAGGTAATACAAGGATCATAAGCACGAACAAGCATTTTTATTAGATAATTTATCTCATCTCGATTTTTGCCCTCGATAATCTGGTTGAGGTTTTTTATATCATATTCTATTGATGGCAAGTTTTGAACTGTAGGAGTTATGATATCAGCTTTTATAATATAACCTTCTATATCTAAAGCATAATGATGAAAAAGAGTGCCTCTTGGAGCTTCGCAAGCACTAGTGCCATTGCCAAAATCTTTTGGCTCAACTAAAGATTCTTCAATAATTTTATCTTTGACAAATTGTTCTATTAAATTATTAGCAAGTATTATAAAGTAATAATTCTCAATGGCTTGAGCGATAATATTATTAAAAGGATTATTGAACTCGTGTGTAATATTTAGTTTTTTTAATTCACTTAAAAATGATTTTGGAAAATGATGCCGATTCAAATTAAACCGAGCCATAGCACCTACCATCATATTATAACCCTTTAATGTTCCAAATTTTGCACGATTGTATGGGACCAATTCTTCATAAATATAATGATGATAATTTTTAGGTATCCAATTGTTTCCAGTAGTATCGCATATTACACCATCATAAAAAGCATATTCTTTATCTAAAGTTAGGGAGCTATAAATATTTTTTCTTTGAACATCTGGATAATCGAAACCGAGAAATAGTTTAAGTGTTTCATAAGCGATTTGTTCTGCTTCTTGAGAAATTATCAATAACTTCTTTAGATCTGAAATTTTTGGGAAATGTTTAAATCCACCTGGTACATTAGATACAGGGTGAACTGTGCGACCGGCAACAGTTTCGATAATTTTATCTGCTAAATGTTTGAGCTTAATTGCATTGGCAAAAAGATTAGGATGTGTACCCTGAAGCTCGAAAGAAGAATTGGCACCGACAAAATCAGGCAATATTAGCAAATACAAGTGTAGTGCATGGCTCTGTATCATTTGTCCTGCAAGAAGTAAACGACGTAAATTTTTGATTTGATCGGATACTTCGATCTTGCAAGCATCTTCGATAGCTTTAACACTAGTAATATTATGTGTTACAGAGCAAACACCACATATTCTAGAGGCAATAATAGGAGCTTCATAATATTTTCGTCCAAGCAATATTTTTTCTACAAATCTTTCGTTATCGAGTCCAATTATTTTTGCTTGTTTTATCTTTCCTGACTGTAAGTGAGCATAAAATTGAGCATGTCCTTCAGTTTTGGATATAACATTTTCAGTCATTATTATCCTCATTGATTAATTTGCGGTGTTCTTTTTGATAATCTCCATAGAAAGTTAACCAATTGTCTACCTCTTTCTTGCTCATCATAGTGCCAAGTATTTCTTTCATTTTGAAAAAATTTGATTGTGGCAAAGGACCGCGACAACCCAAGCAAGCCTCACCACCATTAACGCAAATAGAATTGCAGCCGGCACGAGTGATTGGCCCCAAACATGGTTTACCTTGTTTGATTAAGCAATTATTTCCATTGAGACGACACTCAAAACATACAGAGGTATCGGAAATTTTAATTTTTTTGTCCCAGTATAAATCAGTTAAAATTCTAATAGCTTCCTTGTTGTTTATGGGGCATCCTGGTATATAATAATTAATTTTTATTATTTCATTTAGGGGCTTAACTTTGGTCATATCTATTAGTTTTTTAGATAATCGATTACGTTGTGATTGAATACCGCCCATACAAGCACAAGCACCCATAGCAACAACAATCTTGGTCTCTCTTCTTATCTCGTGTAAAAGCTTATATTCGTGTTGACTCTCAGGAGTACCTTCTATCAATGCTACGTCGAAAGGACCATTTAAATTGATTTCTTGTCCTAAACGAAAATTTTTTAAATCATAAAAATTAAGCAATTGATTAAAATCGGTATAATTTTTGAGCAATTCAAATTGGCAACCTTTACAACAGGTAAGGGAAAAAATCGCCAATGTTTTTTTGGGAAATTGGGGATTAGTTGACTGGTGACTGGTTGATTGGTATTGAGCCATTTTATTTTCCGGGTTTAATTTTATTTAAATAACGTAAATATCCATTAAGTGATTTTGCCACCTCAGATATTTTTTCAAGAATAGAAGGGATCATTTTTATATCCCCGATTTCGATCGATTGGCAAGCGAGCAAATGGCTTTTTGTTTCGTAAAGTGAACCTCTGGCGATACGGCAGGAACAAATATTATCTTGGAAGTAATATCTTCCGTATCCTTTAGCGATATTGGTTGGAGCAGAGGATGAACTTTTTCTTAGCTGAATATCGAAGTTATATTTTTCACTCGTTGGTAATGTTTTACAAAAAAAGTAAGTTTCGTTCATAACTTTAAAAGATAATTTCCATGCATCCAATTCGGGAAAATCTTTTTGTTTATTCGAATCGTCTATGTCCAAGTTTCCCCCCCAATTGACCAATTACTAATTTACTAATAACCAATTATTTACCTATCTCGTCTTTAATTTTGTTCCAAGAAAATATTGGACCGTCTTTACAAACTAGATATTTACCAATATTACAGTGTTGGCAAAGACCGATACCACATTCCATACGGCGTTCCATCGAAACATAAATATTTTTATCACTAATTCCTTTTTTCTCGAAAACCTGATTACAGTATTTGAGCATGATATCTGGTCCGCACATGACAACAATAGTATTTTTTTCGTCAAATTTATATAGATCTAATATTTCGGTAATTGTGCCAGTTTCCCCCCACCATTGCTTATCACTTTTCTCAACTGCTACTTTGCAATAATCGGTTTGGTTTTTCCATTTAAGAAAATCTTTTTCAAATAGAACATGATTTGGAGTGCGGAAACCGGCAAAGATAGCGATTTTTTTAAATTCTTTTTTGTACTTTAATAACTCAAATATTAGCGAGCGGATTGGTACAATACCCATGCCACCGATAGCTAATATAAGATTTTTTCCAATCATTTTCCCAATTGGCCAAGCATTGCCATAAGGACCGCGAATATCGAGTGAATCACCTGGTAGCATGCTAATCATTTGATTGGTAGTAGGGTCAGTAGCACGAATGCAAAGTTGAAAAGATTTTTTGTCGTTAATACTAGAGCAGGGAGCAAAAGTAGCTTCTCCCAAATGAGGCAAAGCGACTCGAAAAAATTGGCCTGGCTCGTATTTAATATAGCCTGATATAGTAAGAATTACTGTTTCCGGAGCCACTTTAACTTGATCGATAATAATGTATGACTTAGATCTAAATTTATTTTTAGTTTTTTGATCCATATTTTTTATTTAATGACTTAATAATACTTTTAATATTTAAATGTGCCGGACAAGCGGTAATACATC
>CAYMCH010000080.1:0-4093 GCA_964389035.1 uncultured Candidatus Saccharibacteria bacterium
GCTTCTATTGCAGTACCAGAAGGCGAGATCAACGGTAATGCTGAGTTCTCCGTTGTCGATAATACTGGCGACGGTAGTGCCTTCCAAGCGGTCGCTAGCGGAGCCACAATCAGTGGACTAGTTGATCTTACTTTAAACGAAGTGGTCTTAAAAGGGTCAACAGATGAGGCATGGAAAACTACAATTAATGAGCTAGATGAAGAGATGCCTGTAAATTTACAATTGGCGGATAGTATAAAAGGTCATTCCAATTATGCTGTGCTTCGAGATCATAATGGAGCAGTTACAAAACTTGATACTACTTATGATCAAAATACAGGCATATTGTCTTTTGCAACTGATAAATATTCTACCTATGCAATTACTTATAGTGATACTCCGGCAAATCCCCATACATACGATGGAGTAAAAAATTATTTGTTAATCGGGGCTATCAGTTTAATTAGCTTGGTTATCTCTCTATTGTATTTTAAGCAACGAAAAATAAAAATTTCATAAACCAATGAGAACACAAGGCTTGCCGGTCGTTTGCCCCCCCCAATTTCTTTTACAAATAATTCTCATGGTCCTTATCATTTTTTTCATGGCATCATTACATTTGCGTTCTTTTTCGTATTGCCCATGACACTTTTTGACGCAAATATTGCCGTGGTACCAATTGAGAACATGCAGTGTTTTATGAGGCTTTGCCATATACGACCATCTGATAATAATTTTAAGGCTTGAGCTTATAATAGGTTGCTTTGCCTTGTCCTAAGCGCTCGATTAGTCCTAATCCAATTAATTTATTGAAATCTTGGTTTCTGGTAGGTTTGGCACGGTCAGTAAGCAGGGCATAATCGCGATCGGTGATAAATCCGTTTTTTTTAATAAATTCGAGAATAGTTTTGTGGTGTTCACGAAGCTGTACGATGGGAGTTACAGATTCAACTTTTTAGAGCTAGCTTACTCTCAACAGTCCATCAATAATTCCCTCAGTAAAGTATTCTAACCATTCGGTTAAATCTATTTTATCTTTAGTCAGTCTAGAAAAAGGCTTTTGATTCAGATCAGCAACAATAATACTAATCTTTTTAATATCTTCCTGCAATGGGGAAACAATTGTTTCCCCGACCTCCTTCGGGTTAGATCCCCTAGAAACCTCTCCAAAATAAAATCCCCACTTGTTGGGGATTTTATTTTGGAGCAACTAAGCGGTCTGGATTGTTAACTATGTAATTTTGCCTCCTTTGCGACCATTCCAGAGTCAAATGCAAAAGCAACAAAAGCCTTCATGCAGCAAATGAAAGCAATACAGATCGCCCGACAAGTTACTCGTTTCAATGGTTTTCGCCAAACTTTTCGTTTTAGAAAACATAAATTTGTGACATATTGGAAAATGCAGGTCAAATAAACTGGCAAATTTCTGAGTATTCTATTTCTACTCCACTTGTCCTTAGGGCTTCCGCGACTCGTCCAAGGCAACCTGATGCAAAATATTCAGTTTGATCGGTATCGCCTGGTGGAAAATTTGGATTATGAGGAGATTTGGGATAGCCAGAGTGTCCGACTACTTCCTGTTGTTCACTAAAACTCAACCAGCCACCCACCATAACAGCCTTATTTAAACCATATTCTTGTTGTAATATCTCAGCAACGCCCAAAAGGTCATCTAGAGTTCTATGATTAGAGTCTGCTACCACATCCTCCAAATCGCCAATCAATAATGGCTCGGGAGCGCTCACTAATGTTGGAACCACCATGATGTTTGAAAGTTTTATTGATTCAGTAACCCCTTGCTTTTGCAATATATGCAGAAGAGATGGAACTTGCTCGGACTCTTCAAATATTATTACTGGACTTCCTTCTTTGATAGCCTTAACCCAAAATGCCTGAATTTTCCGTAGATACTCGACATCTTCTTGCCACTCGCTCTGTACAAGTTCAACCTCTTCCTTGTCTCCCTCAGTTAGATCAAAATAAGGATGGACAACTACTGAAGCTTCGCCTTTGTGTCGACTTAGCAATTCTTTGAATGCTTGTCTAGTGGGTATGTCCGCTTCTATCAAGTCGTTAAAATCTGGCATCAGTTTTAATTGATCTTTTTCAGTGTCATAAATCCCTTCAGGTCGACGCTCAAGCATAATTTTTCCTTCGTTTAGAATTATTATACAACTACAAATATTTTTTGACCACCGCAATATAATGCGAGAAATTGGAATAATCACAAACAAAAAAACTGGCCTAAATCCCAAGTATCATTTTGGATCTAAAGCCAGTTTTTGTATTTCTGTACCGTACTTATGCCATGACCCTAACGAATCGGATGACAACTTTTTAACTTTGGAGCGGGTAACGGGAATCGAACCCGTATCTCATCCATGGCAAGGACGTATAATAGCCATTATACTATACCCGCATCATCAGAATTTTTATATTTATTCAATGTGCATGTTAACTGTTTTTTGATTGTTTCGTGGCCCCTACCAGACTTAAGAAATCTTTCTCTAGTGCGTGCATCCTTTTCGGTAATGTAAATCTCGCAGTAAATCAATTTGACCGGTCGTTTGTGCCGTGTTGATTGGCACAGACCTTTATCATGATATTCAATTCTTTTCTTGATGTTCGAGCTAAATCCAGTATAAAGTGTAAAATCTTTGAGGCTGATCAATATGTAAACATAATACATCAATTTTTTGGAGCGGGTAACCCGCCGACTCGGCGGGTATCTCATCCATGGCAAGGACGTATAATAGCCATTATACTATACCCGCAAGAATAATTTTCAATTTTCAATTCACAATTTTCAATCAATGGTAAAATTAAAAAACCGCAAAAACAACCATAAGAAATAACAAGGAGATTGTAACAATAATTTACGTTTCTGTAAAGAAAGACCTCGGCTTTTTTGTATTTTATTTTTTGGTTAAAAAACAAGATTTATGCATCCCTCTATCCATATAAAAAAATAAATAATAAAGTCACTTAAATATCACCTCTTGCAAAGAACGGGTATTTGCCCACTGAAAATGAGCTCGGTAGGAACTTACTGTTTCCTGATATTCTTCTGAATCAGGTTTATGGTTTTCTAATTTAAATCTGCAATCGGCGACAATCCTTTTGCGAACTAAAACATACTCCGGCCTGACGATGTAGCCGACAAAATCAACGCCGCACGAAACTGTCTTAATAAATTGCTTATCAGGATGGACTTTTAGTTTTAACTTATCAGTAGCAAAATCAGTTAATTGATTTCGGCAAAATTCGAGATAATTCCTGTCGGATGACAGAATTAGAAAATCGTCGACATAGCGCAAATAATATTTAGATTTAAGTTGGTGCTTTGCAAATTGATCGAGTTCATTCATATAAACATTGGCAAAGAATTGGCTGGTCAAATTGCCAATCGGCAAACCCTTGCCTTGTAAAACTGTGAACAACGACTTATCTTTCGGCAATTTGTCAAATAAACTTGGCTGACTCTGAATTTTCGGGGGTATATCATGAGCGCAATCGTGGAAGATTATAATCTTGGATAGCCAGAGGATCTCTTCATTTTTGACCTTTTTGCAAATCAAATCGTACAAAACTTGCTGATCAATTGAGGTGAAAAAGCTTTTGATGTCCATTTTGAGAAAAAAGGGTGTGTTTGTGTCATTGCGAGCCCATCGACTATACTCAGGATAAACTCCGCGCGGCAATCTGATCGATGAGATTGCTTCGTCGTTCCTCCTCGCAATGACGGCGGAGTGGGCGAAGCCCGTCTCTCTCTCTCTCTCTCTCTCTCTCTCGAGTTTGCGGGCAAACTCGAGGAGCCGAAGCATCGCTCTGTGAGTTCCCTTGTCTTTTCGACAAGCCCAAGAGTCATGAATAAATTGCCGTTCGTAAACTGGCGACAAATAATTATAAAGCAAGTGATGCACCACCCGATCGGCAAAATCAGCAGCGAAAATTTCACGGATTTTAGGTTTTTGGACAATAAAGGCGATTGATCTACCGGGTTTATAGGTTCGGTTTTGTAATCGTTTCTCCAAACTGAGTAAATTTACCTCAAGATTCTCGGCAAACCTCATATGATATAAAGACAACCCTTTTCTTTTACGGCAATCAATAT
>CAYMCH010000081.1:0-4068 GCA_964389035.1 uncultured Candidatus Saccharibacteria bacterium
ATCATTTTTGCAATATTCTATATTAAATAATTTTTTGACATTGGTTTGTATGTTGTGTTATATTAGATTCGCGTTGCACACATAATAATTAAACTAGCTTTGGAATGTTGACTATGGAATCAATATGCACGAATTGATTCTGGATAAAAATATTCTCAGTTAGTTCTGAGTTTTTTTGATTAAGGGCGCTTAGCTCAGCTGGTTAGAGCGACTCGTTTACACCGAGTAGGTCGGGGGTTCGAATCCCTCAGCGCCCACCAACGATAGTTCGAAAGTTCATAAAGTTTATCAGGTTGGAAAGTCTAAAGATAAATGTAAAATGTTAAATGTAAAACGAATAACGAATAACGAATAACGAATTATGAATTACGGTAAAAAGTAGAAAGTAATAATACAAAGAACACAGAACTAAAATGTCATTCCTAAACCGATATGGGTCGGGGTAAACTCCGGCAGGAATCCAGTTATAGCGTTAGCGACAAGCACAATATCCAATAGAATTACGAATTAGAATAAAAATAGTCATTCTGAGGAACCGACCTGCCTGCCGGCAGGCAGGAGAATCTACCAAATTATTTTTAATAAAATAATATGAAGATCCTTCGCCAGTCACTCAGGATGACGGACTGTACAATAAAACAACAATTTTACAATTATTCAGTAGCTGAATCCTGTATTTTTTCGCTTGATGAACATTTAATTTGATAATCTTTTTACTTTCCTCTTTTATCATCATACATTTTGCATATTATATTTATCATTTTATTTTTTTCCTGAAAGTTGGCACTTAAAAGCCAACAATCATCAACAATCGGGCGGGTGGTGAAATTGGTATACACGCTACCTTGAGGTGGTAGTGGCCGCAAGGTCGTGGAGGTTCAAGTCCTCTCTCGCCCACCAAATATAAAAGATAAGGACTTGAAAGTCGGAGATGCGACTGGCATCGAGGCGGGGTCGAGCACAAAATCAGTAAATTTTGATGCGTGGTCAAGCTCGCCGAATATATAAAGAAAAGACTTAAAATTTCTAAAGTATAACTGAATGGTATTTTATAAATAATATTATGAACATAGAAGAAATATTTTCAAATAAATATCTTTTTAACCCAACCCCAAGTACAACAAATCAATATTTTTGGTATTTGTTAATATTTTTTTCTGTTCTTGTATTGATGGCAATATTTTTAAGGTTAATGAAAAGTTGGGATAAAAAGATAAGAGCTGTACAATCAAATTGCTTTATTACTTGCGGAATTTTGGGACTTGTTTACCTTTTCGCTCGTCATGAAAGATTACCTTGGTTAGCATCAAGAGCATTCTTAGCTTTAGATTTATTGGTCTTGGTAATATGGATATTAATCATCACTATCTGGATGACAAAATATAATAAAAAATTAGATTCCCAAAAAATTCTTGAGGATAGATATAAGAAATATCTTCCTACTAAGAAAAAATAATTTAAATATTCATTATTAATTAAAATAAAAACACAAGAAGACTAGAGAAAGGATTTATAAACGAAAATGACTGATAAAGTTGAAGAAGAAAAAAAGATTGAGGGAAAAGACACCATGGAAAGCCTAATGGCTGAACTTGGTGATAATTTGTTACCGTTTAAAGAGGGTGATCTTGTAGAAGCCACAGTGTTAGCTGTTGGTGGAAATCGTATTTGGGTTGATGTTGCTGGACAGTCTTTGGGATTTATTCCAGAGCGTGAAGTAACTACAAAATCAGGTCTCAAAAAGGGAGATAAAGTTTTTGCCTCAGTTATTTCTATGGACAGCGAAGAAGGTAATGTAGTTTTGTCGTTGAAACAAGCTGATAGAGAAAAATACTGGCTTGAGATGTCCGAAAAATTTGAAAGTGGTGAATCTGTAATGGTGACTATTACAGATGCAAATAAAGGTGGTCTAATGTCTGAAATTGGTGGTATACAGGGTTTTTTACCTGTATCACAGCTTTCACCTAAAAATTATCCTAGAGTAGAGGGTGGTAATAAAGACGAAATTTTAAATAGATTGCGCCAATTCATAGGTACTGAAGTTTCGGTCAAAGTTATCAATTGTGACAAAGAGACAGGAAAGTTAATTTTCTCTGAGAGAGCTGTAAGTGCTGATGAAGTTAAAAATAAACTTGATAGAATTAATATTGGTGATAAGTCAAAAGGAAAAATTACTGGAATCGTTGATTTTGGTTTATTTGTTAGCTTAGATCCTCAAGTAGAAGGTCTTGTTCATATCTCTGAGGTGTCATGGAGTAGAGTGACTGATCTAAATAAAATTTTCAATGTTGGCGATGAAATAGAAGCTATGATTATTGGCAAAGAAGATGGTAGGGTTTCATTGTCAATTAAGCGTCTTCAAGATGATCCGTGGGTTAAGGCCGCAAAAAAATATAATGTTGGGGACAAGGTGAGTGGCAAGGTTACAAAAATTACACCTTTTGGTGCATTCGTATCGATCGAAAAAGGTATCGACGGCTTAGTACATATATCTGAGCTTTCAGCCGAACATATTTCTGATCCAAACAAAATTTTAGAGCTTGGTAAAGAATATGAGATGAAGATTATTTCCATAGAACCGTCTAGTCACAGATTGGGATTAAGCCTAAAAGATTCTGTCGTGGAAAAAGAGAAAGTTGAAGAGAGCGATATTAAAGAAGAAACGACTGAACCGGAAAAATCTGAAAAGAAACCAGCTAAAAAGGAAGTGAAAGAGAAAGTTTCTGGTAACAAGAAAAAAACTGAAACCAAGAAGAGTAAAAAAGAAGACAAATAATTAACCTTTTTATATTTTTGGTGGTTTCAGCATGCTGATTTAAGTTAGAAGTTTATTATCAACGGAGATTTATATGCAGATTTCTAAAAAAAATGAAGAACTTTTTTTGATTAAAACAAAAGAAGGTTTAATTCAGATAAGCGAAAAGGGAGTTGATATTGACGGATTGTTATTTTCCGGTCCTGGAGAGTATGAAAGAAAGGGAATTTTTGTTGAGGGCATAGCCCCAGATAGTGTTGGCACTATCTTTGTAATTCATTCTGAAGATATCAACATCTGCTATGCAGCTGGTATTAACTCCACTTTATCAAATGAAGCTGTAAAAACATTAGGAGATGTTGACCTGCTTATTCTTTCTATCGGTAATAATAAACTAAATCCCAAAGATGCAGAAAAAACTGTATCTACAATTGATCCTCGTGTGATCATTCCTGCTTATGTGTCGCCAGAGATTAATCTGGAGACTGCTTTAGGCATTAAGGCCGAAAATATTGATTGTTATAAACTCAAACGGTCCGATCTGCCCGTGGAAGACAGAAAGCTAGTTGTTATCAGTTAGGAAAATCGTGAATAAATTCAATGATCTGCAAAAAGTCTTGGAGGGTAAGACTAATTTTTTGTTAGTAGCACATGAAGATCCTGACGGCGACGCAATAGGAGCAGTACTGTCGATGGGAAAATTTTTACACGATTTGGGGAAGGAAGTAAAAATTGTCTCCAAGGACAATCCGCCAAAATTTTTTGCTTTTCTAAACGGTGAACACGAAATTAAAAATGATTTTTTGGCAGGAGATTATGATGTGATAATATTGATGGATAATGGCGATTTAAAAAGAACTGGTTTTTCTGATAGGATCATGGCAGCTAAGAAAAAAGGCAAGAAGATTGTAAATATTGACCATCATCCGCAAAACGATATTTGGAAAATTGCCGATATTAATATCGCTTATCCTCATTATTCATCAACCAGCGAGATTGTTTATGAAATATTGCAGGAATTTAATTACCAGATTGATCCCAGAGTAGCTACGGCGTTATTAGCTGGAATTTATTATGATACAGGTGGGTTTTTACACCCTAATACCACTCAAAAAGTTTTACAAATAGTTAGTGAACTATTGAGAAAAGGTGCAAAACTGCGAAAGATATCAAGCAATATTCAACAAGCACGTTCTCTAAGCATGTTAAAATTGTGGGGAATTGCACTGGATAGAATTACAATTTTAAAAAATCATGGTTTAGCGTATTCTATTATTACCCAAAAGGATATGGATTTAACAGGTGCAACAGAA
>CAYMCH010000082.1:0-4061 GCA_964389035.1 uncultured Candidatus Saccharibacteria bacterium
GTGCGGAGGTGCAAGAAAAAGCAGGCGACGGCGGCGCAAATGGCCGGCGCCGAGACGAGGTCGAAGCGAGCCGCGAACCAGCCGGCTGTGAAGCCGTTGGCTGGCGCAGCTGCATACAATATTGCACCGATACCCCCAGCCAAGGGGGACGCCAGCAATACAGCTAGCATCCAACCAAAGGCCAGGGCACCGACTATGTGCCACGCGAGGTCGGTGCAGCGGAACTGGTAAGCTGTTTCCGCTGCATTCAGCTCGGCTAAAGATCCGTCTCGTGGCCGGCCGGACAGTTGCCTGTCCAGCCACAACGACGACAACCCTAGGGGGCGATAGTACATCCACCCCGGTCGAACAAACTTCGCGGCCATTGCCCCCGGACCATCGATTTCGAGGAGCATGTACATAATGCTCCTCTCATCGAACTTGTCCGGAGCCCGTCTCAACTGATCCCCGCCGTACTTCACGACGGAGATGGTACAAACGGCAACGACTACAGCGGCGATCAAGACAATCCGTTTCATGCGAATTCCTCCTGGATTTGGCTCGCTAAAGCGAACCTTCTGTTCCCATCAGGCTAGATATCATTTAGATATTCAATCTGATAGGAACAGATATATGTTGTCAATGTGCGTTTAATCGTTTCATTAAACTTGACACAATACCATTTATTATTCATTATGTCAATGTTTATAAACCCCAATCCGAAAACCCAAGCTTATCTATCTGTCATGCTGAATTTATTTCAGCATCTTAAGCCCAGAATAAAATATTATTAGATTCTGAAACACCATGCCTGCTCCTCAAGTCTGAGCTACTTAGGAGTCGAAGACCTGCGGGCTTGGTGCAATGACAGATGTAGAGATGACTGAAGACAGTGAGCAGGAACTACAAATACAAATTACTTATTTTCTGTATTTGCCAAGTAATCTAAAGCGCGGTAGGAGATGGTCCAATAGGAGGATGAAAAAGCAGCGAATATGCCATTTAAAAAAAGCGCCAAAGAAAATAAAATAATGCCTCCAATAATGATAGGAATTATAAATAACGAATAATTAGCGGAGCTGCCGATGAATAAAAATCCAAAAATTACAGCTAGCGGCGCAATAAATACGAGGGCAATAATCATTCCAAATAAAATATTCAAACCTATGCTTACTAGTAACGTGATGATTGAGACAGAAAATTTTTTAAAAACCAATTCTCTGGCTTTGGTAAAAGATTCAAATACGGATGAATTTGTGAGGACAATAATTCTTTCTGCAAATTTGATAATTAGACCCAAAAATATTGATAATACAGTTATTAGTGTGCCACCTGTTAAAAACAAAAGAAGCAACAATGCTAAATCCCCATTTTCTCCTGCGGAGATAATATAGAAAATTGGCAAAGCAAAGATTGCGACGCATGCCAAAATGATTAAACCAAAAATGATATTCAAACCATAAATCTTCCAGCCATAGTTTTTACCACGATTAAAAAGGTCAGAAAATTTGCCAATGCTTTTATTTGATTCGAGATCGTCTACTGATAATATCAAAGCAGCTTTGGCTGAGTAGGATAAATAGGTGATTGCAACTATAATAAGCAAAAGCAATATGGCAATTGCGACAATTAATAACACATTGAGCTCTATAAAATTTATAGCTTTGGAATATGAGTCTTGATAAGTAGTACCTAGTACTTTGGGTAGCCGACTGGCAGTATCAACAAGATGGTCTTTAATGTTAGTTGTGGAAATTGTGTTGGAATCTGTATTGTTTATATTTTTAAATATGTCGTTATTACCGGAAGAGCCGCTACCGCCCGATGTGCCTTCGGTAAAGGCGGCGACAATACCCAACCACCATAATACCCGATGGTCTTTAATGTGCTGCCATGATTTTTTAATTATCGCTGAATAGTCCATAATATGAAATAAGAATAAAGAATTAAGAATATAGATTAAAGGGAAAGTAAAAAAGTTTATAAAGTTCATCAAGTGGAAAGTAAGAATATAGAATACAGTAAGTAGGAAGTAGTAAGTTGATAGTAGGTAAAACGCAAAACAGTAAACGATAAATGCAAAATGTATTATGCAGAATTATGAATTACGGATTCAGACGGGATACCATTTCATTAGACAGGCTCAGAGCAAGCTCTTAAGGGTGAAAAAACAAGCTAAAGCTTGGGCTCCGAAAAAACAGTGATTGGATACTCTATTGGGTGTTAATTGCTGATTATTGAATATTTAAATGATATCTAATCTTTGATATTTGTTACATAATTGATATCTGGTAAATGTAATTTGATATATATTAAGGGTACATACCATGTAAAAAACAACCATAACATGTATTAATAATATCATTATTAATTATATACCAACTCTAAGTAAATATACAATTTGCCATATTTGAAATTATTGTTAAATGTAATAGAATAATAATAGATATATATTAAAAAAGGAACTCTATGGATAAAAAAATTTGGGAAGGTAAAAAAGTGTTGGTAGTTGAAGACGACAAGCCTTTGCAGGATGCAATAGTGCTAAAACTAACAAAGGATAATATAATAACTAGCACCGCTGTGAATTTTAACGAAGCTATTGATGCTTTAGAAAAAGAGGGTATATTTGATGCTATCTGGCTTGATCATTATTTATTGGGCGATAAAGATGGCTACGAAGTGGTAAAAGTTATGCAAAGCGATGATAGATGGAAAAATATTCCGATATTTTTAATATCCAACACTATAAATCCCGAAAAAGTGCGTCCTTATTTTGATGCTGGCATAGTAAGATTTTATGTAAAATCGGACTATAAGCTAGAAGAAATCTTAAATGATATTAAATCAATATGGGAAGAGGACGCTAAAAGTGGCGAGACTATGATTTAATTATTTGCTTGTTATTAAATATAGGACTTACGTGTTTGAAACATTTCCATATTCTTAATTCGTCATTGCGAGCCACCCCGATCGAGCGAGGGGGGCGTGGCAATCTCTTTATGATAGATTGCTTCGTTCCTCGCGATGACAAACACGTAAGTCCTAAAATAGTTTTATTAAAGGTAGATATACAGGAATTGATAATAAATACATGCTCCGAGTAATAATTAATGTTGTTATGCGCTACATATCAAGGCTATATTCAATAAGTTTCTGTTTGATGGTTTCGTCATCAATAGAAAAGCCATCTATGTAGATAATCTGTTCGGAGTAATCAATATCTTCAAAATATGAAAGTTGGGTCCTAAATATTTTCTCATTAAATTCGTTACCAAAAATTTCTACGCCTTTAGCAGTGATCTCAACGATAGTGTGGTTTTTATTTAAAATAAAATATAAATCAACATAATCTTTCCATTTAGCACGTCTGCCAAGAGCAAACGCTTTCATAGCAGCAAGAGTTAGAAGGTCAGGTAATTTTATAATATCTTCAAATGATTCAGAAAAATTGATTTTGTATGGAAACTGGAAAAAAGTAAATTTTACTGTGTTAATTAAAAAAGTATATTCACATTTTCTATTTACCAAAATATTATCAATCACAATGTGCTTAGTAATTTTCGTTTTTATAGAATAATTATTAAAATCGTTGAAGCTAAATAAATCAAAATCGATGGATTCTCTATGTCCAAGATGAAGCGCAATTGCGGTTCCTCCAACCAAACCAAATTTTCCCGAAAATAATTTTACGATTGTTAGAAGATCCAATTGAGCTTTTGTCAAAATTTCATTATGCATATTTTTGAAAAAATAATTGAAAATAATTTCTAACTTCAGGACGGTAATTAATTCTTGGCCGGTTAGTATTCTCACGGAAGATTTTGGCGACTTCTTGCATACCTAAAAGAGATATTAGCTCTCTTACATCATCCATATCGCCGAAGTTCAAAACTCCCTCAACGATGGCTGCGTTAGAGAGCCCATCGTAATTTTTGGTTGACCAAAATAAATGTTTTCTTTTTCTTACAAATTCGCCTGTTGTCATGATTTTATTATATCAAAATATTTTTAAGCTAGCTAGTTTCTGTAGAAGTCCACAACATATTGGACTGATTAATATTTTTAAAGTTATTAATAAA
>CAYMCH010000083.1:0-3897 GCA_964389035.1 uncultured Candidatus Saccharibacteria bacterium
ATACAAAAATGCAGCTGGAAAGACAATTTTTTATTTCTCTCGCCAATCTTCCAATTGTATAGAGCTTATTAAAAGAAAAATGATTGAAGATATTTTAACAAATTAGCACCCCGAAATTGATATTAACCCACATTATTATATCACAATACTATAAAATAGCTCTGATTTCTCAGAGCTATTTTATTTATCATAATTATTTTTCCAATTAAATCCGTGTTGACCCTGCCTCGCCGGCAGGCAGGCGTGTAGCTTGCCACATTATCACTTAACCGTCACTGATTTTGCCAAATTTCGCGGCTTATCAGGATCAAGGTTTTTCTCAAGTGCAATATAATAAGCCATTAGCTGGCTATAGACGATTGAAGAAAGAGGAGTAAGCAAACCATTATCAGCTACCGGCAAATATTGTTCGAATACTTCATTGTTTTGATAAGAGATTCCAATCACTTCGGCACCTCTGGCTTTTACTTCCATAGCATTAGAAACCATTTCTTTGTCTACTCCATCGTTAGCAACAAATACCAGTACCGGCACATCCTTTTCGATCAAGGCTATCGGCCCGTGCTTCAAATCACCACCACCAAATCCCTCAGCATGAATATAAGAAACTTCTTTGATTTTTAAGCAAGATTCCAGAGCATTAGAGTAATTAATCCCGCGCCCTAAAGCATAAATATTATCAACTTTAGCTAGTTTCTTACTCATCTTGGCAATGTTTTTACGAGAAGTGTCGCATAATATTGTCTCGACATCCTCCTTGGTTTTTCGCAACGCTTTCTTAGCTTTGTTTGCTTCGCCTTTCAGAGCACCAGAAAGCATCACAAACATAGCTTGTTGCGATACATAGGCTTTGGTAGAAAGCACACAAATCTCCGGTCCGGCTTTGGTAAGCAATGAATAATCAGCCAGCCTCATTAAGCTCGACCCCATAACATTTACCAACGCCAGCACTTTGGCACCTGATTTCTGTGCGCTTTTTACCGCTTCCAGAACATCGGCTGTCTCTCCGCTCTGTGACACAGTAATTATTAAATCACCCTTTTTAACCAAACTGCCGAAGTGAGGGAATTCACCGGCCGAAATAGGTTGTATCATAATGCCGTTTTCTAAGGCAAATATATACGACCCGTACATACCCGCATGCAAGGCTGTACCACAAGCTACTACATAAATATTTTTAGCTTTCTCGATCATTTTCACAGCAGGATTAAGTTCATCTTCTGAAATTCCGGCTGTCTTTTCGATTACCGTTGGCTGTTCTAACATCTCTTTGATCATAAAGTGTGGATGACCGCCTTTTTCGGCTTCATCTAAATCCCAATCGATAGTCACAACCTTTACTTTTACTTCTTTGCCACTATTTACTTCCATAACTGTGTATTTATCATCAAAAATTTCTACCATTTGGAATTCATCTAAAAACACTACTTTATTAGTGTGTTTTAAAAAGGCCGGAACATCGCTGCCAAGATAAAATTCGCCTTTTCCAATTCCCAAAACTAGGGGGCTCCCCTTGCGGGCTCCGATCAAACGCTTCTCCCCCGCCATAATCACGCCAAGCGCGTATGATCCTTCCAGCTCGCGCAAAGTTTTTAGTACGGCGTTGCGCAAATCCTTAATGCTTTTTAGATTTTCTTCAATCAGATGTGCTATCACTTCGGTATCTGTCTGTGAAGCAAATTTATGACCTTTTTTCTCCAATTTATCGCGTAATTCTTGATAATTTTCCACAATTCCATTGTGCACCACGGCAATCTTTTTGTCGCAAGAAAAATGCGGATGAGAATTTATCTCTGTAACTCCTCCGTGAGTTGCCCAGCGTGTATGCCCTATGCAAATTTCGCCTTCAAATTTAGGTAAGTCGCGCTTGAGCTCGAAACCACCGATTTTGCCTACTTGCTTGTGAAACTCGATTTTTTTATCTTTAGCTGTAGCGATACCCCAAGAGTCATAGCCTCGATACTCGAGGCGTTTTAACCCATCTACCACTACAGGAGCACCATTTTTTGCTCCAATGTACCCTACAATTCCACACATAAGCGTTCCTTTTCTATTAATAACGAACATACGCAAAAAACAATCGCCAAGAAACAAATTCCAATTTCCAAATTCAAATTTTGATTTCTGGATATTGAGAATTGAATATTGTTTGTATTTTGTCTCTTGTATCTTGGTTATTTATATAAAAAAACCACCATTATTCAAAGCAACAAGAAAGCAATTTACAAATTGCGTTCTTGTTATTAGCCTTGTTGTTGGCGGAAATTCTTCATACTATCCAAAGGATAGTACTTATATCTAAATGTGTCAATAATTTTTTGGGGTTGGGTTGAACGACTTGTCCAACCCCGATTTCTACGCTGGTTCCTCTTGCCCAATACCCCTTGGCAAGACCAGCCGTGCACCTTCAGCATGGTGCACAAATACTCCTGCACCATCCTGGAGGTGCACGGCTAGCCCATTGGGGCTAGGCTCTCACGGGGACCATCCCCTTTCTTATTTTTTCCAGGAACAACGATTTACTCCCGGAAAAATAAAAAACACTCTATTAGAGTGGCAAAGGCGAACTAAAGATATAACGAGCTTTAGCTCACCTCTGCCTCCATAATTGATTTTAGAAATATTTTCTTCATTACAAACACATACTATAAACTACTTCTCTTATCCTGTCAATAGCTTACTTCATTGACACAGGAAATTCCGACAAGTCTCGGTTATTGCTTCAGGGTTGTCAGACCATCTAACTTCAAATCTACGCCACCAAGTTAGCTGTCTTCTGGCATATTGGTGAATAGCATACTTCATTGCTTGCTTGATTAAATCAAGCGACGCAAAATTTTCAATTTTCAATTTACAATTTTCAATTAATTTTTCAATTTCTAAATTATCATTTTTTATTTTTAATTTTTGATATTTTATATAGTTTGCTAATATCTTATATTCCAACCCAATCTTATTCAGCCATTCCACACTTACCCCACCGTCAAGCAAACCTTCAACTTCCTCATAAAATCCTTCGTTAAACCACTCTTCAACTCGTTTATCGATCTTTTCGTATAATTTTTCTCTTGGTAAATTTTGACCAATCAAAATAAAATCAAAATTTGGTTTATTTTTCATTGGCTCCTCGCCTGCCTGAATCCGCTCGATAAATCGCACCAATCGACGAGGATTGTTTATATCAAGTCGGCTGTCTTCCTTTGTCATCTGGCTGACAATACTCTGCAGTTGTTTTAAATCAAATGATTCCAACTCTTCCCTTGAGTATTGTTTTTTTGTTCTTCTGTTTTTTTGTTCTTCTGTTCTATCAATAGCAAAACCTTCTACTAATGCCTGCACATATAATCCCGTTCCTCCAACCACAATCGGTATTTTGTTACGAGACCAAATATTGTCCAATACTTTCTTGGCTAGCTCCAACCAATCGAACATATTAAATTCCACCTCCGGCTCACAAATATCAATTAGCCATTGTGGAATATCATCAATAAACCGCAGATAATTGCTTAATTGCTTCATTGTTAAATTGCTAAATTTTTTGAAATTTCGAGTTTGTGATTTGGTATTTTGATTTTCATTAGTAATTAGACATTGTAATTTAGAAATTCCAGCACCCTGTGCGAGCTCTCCTTCTTTCCCTGTTCCCACATCCAGTCCTTTGTAAATCTGCCGACTATCCGCTGACACTATCTCTCCATTAATTTTTTTTGCCAAAAAAACACCTAACGAAGTTTTTCCGCTAGCCGTCGCTCCTACGATACAAATTATCTTTTTTCTGTTTTCTTTCACGTGCGTAATAATACCACATTTATTAAGATTTTTCATGCTTGTGCACTGGTTGATCGTAAATCTTCTTTCTCGGTTTGTATCTTTTCCATTTCTTTGGAAGTGGTTTGT
>CAYMCH010000084.1:0-3785 GCA_964389035.1 uncultured Candidatus Saccharibacteria bacterium
TCAATAAATGTAATTAACTTAGTCTTAGATTTTTTGTCATTTTTTTTAACATCAACTTGATATGCAGATATATGTTGAGTAATTCCTCCCGATTCTGTATCTACTACATTCGTTACTCTAATCTTGTCTAAAAGTGTAGTTTTACCGTGATCTACATGACCCATAATAGTCACAACAGGTGGTCTTTCAACTAAATTTTTATTATCTTTAGTTGGCAGATCTATTGATTTTTTAGCATTATCTTCAGTTGTAACTTCTGGCTCACATTTTACTCCCAAATCATCACATACAATTGCAGCTGTTTCAAAATCAATAGATTCGTTAATAGCTGCTAAAATTCCGTTTTTCATTAATTCTGATATTAAACTGACTACAGGTATTCCGGTTTTTTCAGATAATTCTTTAACTGTGATTACTCCAGCAATACTAATTGTTTTTGGCACAACTACAATATCATCGTGAGATTTTCCGACAAAATGATGCTTTCGATTTTTGTATGATTTGTTCATAATATTTAATAATCAATTTTTATTATAGCATAAATATAATTTAGCCACAAATTGTTATTTTTTTACTGCTCAAAGTGAAGTTATTGCGAGGAGTGGTTTTGCAACAAAACAATCTTTTTAATAGATTGCCATGCCTTTCGCAAACTCAATGGCTCGCAATAATAGTGAATGGTCACGTTATTTTTGATCTTTTTTATAATTATTTATCACTAACTTTTCTGTGTTATTTTCTTCTTCACCTTTTTGAATTTGATCATTACTTTCTATAAGTATGGTTTTATTCTCATTATCTTCAAACAAAATCAATGCACTAGATGCAACTTTATCACCTTCTTTGAGTCTTATTAAAGTTACTCCTTGTGTATCTCTGCCAAGTCTCTTAATACTTTTAAGAGCCATCCTGATAAATTGACCTTTATTTGTAGCCAGTACCACATCCCCTTCTTCATTATGAGTGATATGCATACCGATTAATGGTCCTGTCTTCGAAGTACAATTAGCAGCTTTTATGCCCATGCCACCTCGATGTTGAATATTAAAATTTTTTAACATTGTTCTTTTACCATATCCGTTTTCCAATACTACAAATATGTCTGCTGATTTTTGACTATTTGATCCTTTGGTTTTTCCTTCCTCATCATTGACAGTATCCATAGCCATTACCGAATCAGTTTTTCTCAACTTCATTCCCATTACCCCGCTTGCGCTCCTACCCATAACTCTAACTTCTTCTTCTTTGTAGCATATACACTGACCAAGTCGCGATACTTCTACTATGACTTGATTGCCATTCGTAATATTTACCCATTTCAATTCATCGCCGTCTTTTAAGCCAATGGCGATTATGCCAGTTTTTCTTATATTGTCGTACTTGCATATCTCGGTCCTTTTAATAGAACCGTTTTTCGTTCCCATAACAAAATATTTGCCGTTCTGATCCTCTTTTGGAACCGTAAGTAATGACGTGACAATTTCATCTTGAGAGATTTGAATTATATTTACTACGGGTGTGCCTTTGGCTTGTCTTGATGTCGTTGGAATTTCATATACTTTGCTTTTAAATACACGCCCCTTATTTGTGAAAAAATATACATCATCATGGGTATTTGCGCAAACCAAGTAATCAATAATATCTTCTTCTTTAGTAGTCATGCCAACTACGCCAACCCCACCTCTTATTTGCTTTTTGTATACATCGATTTCTTGTCTTTTTATATAATTTCCTCTGGTAATTGACACAATCACCTGCTGATTTGGTATAAGATCTTCGGCACTAAAATCTCCAACAGCACTTTTAATAATTTCGGTTCTTCTGTTATCACCATATTTCTTTTTTACTTCTTCTAAATCATCTTTTATCAACCCGTAAATCTTATGTGGATTCGCCAATAGATCTTCAAGATAAGCTATTTTTTCCATCAATTGATTATATTCGTCTTCAATTTTCTTTCGCTCCAAAGCGGCAAGAGCGGACAATCTCATATCAAGGATTGCGTCGGCTTGTTTTTCAGAAAATTGAAATTTTTCTATTAAATTTTTCTTGGCATCATCTCTGTTTAGAGATTTTTTAATTGTTTCAATAATTTCATCTATATGGTCAAGTGCTTTTTTCAAACCTTCCAATATATGAGCTCTATCTTTGGCCTTTGCTAGTTCATACTCTGTACGACGAGTTAATACTTGATGTCGATGTTCGATATAATATTTTAATACATCTTTTAAGGTCATTACTACAGGTTCTCTCTCCGGAGTAAGAGCTAGCATGTTGACATGAAAAGCTGTTTGCATCTGAGTTAGTTCGTATAATCTATTCAAAACTTTCTTTGGGTATGCAGTTGATTTTAATTCTATAACAACTCTAACACCACGACGATCAGATTCATCCCTTATATCACTAACACCATCAATCTTTTTATCTTTAACTAAATCTGCAATTTTTTCGATCAAAGAAGCTTTGTTAACTTGATAAGGAATTTCAGTTACTACAATTCGATATCCCCTCTTAGCTTCTTCGATGTCAGCTCTAGCCCTAATAACAATTTTACCCTTTCCAGTAGCATAGGCTGATCTTATCTCTTCAATATTATATATTATCGCACCGGTTGGAAAATCAGGACCTTTAATATCCTCCATTAATTCATCAACGGTTGATTCTGGATTATTTATCAATCTTATTACGCCATCACAAACTTCGTTAATGTTGTGAGGCGGAATATTTGTAGCCATACCGACTGCTATGCCCATCGTTCCATTCAATAATAATTGTGGAACTCTAGACGGTAATACAATAGGTTCTTTAGTACTTCCATCATAGTTTTCTTGCCACTCTACAGTATTTTTATCGATATCAACCATCATTTCTTCAGCTATTGAAGACATACGACATTCGGTGTATCTCATAGCAGCTGCAGAATCACCGTCCATCGAACCAAAGTTTCCTTGACCGTCAACTAAAGGATATCTAACAGAAAAATTTTGTGCTAAACGCACTAAAGCATCATATGCAGCACGATCACCATGAGGATGATAGTTACCCAATACTTCACCAACAACTTTTGCTGATTTTCTATATTTAGCACTATGCGTTAAGCCTGTCGATTGCATTGCATAAAGGACTCTTCTGTGTACGGGCTTTAGTCCATCTCTAACGTCAGGAAGGGCTCTCGATACGATCACACTCATCGCATAATCAAGATAAGAGGTTTGCATTTCCTCATTCAATTCTCTAGGTTTTATGCGTCCTATGTCAGTTGATATTAGCTCTTGACTACTATCATTTTGTTCGACAATAATTTCCGAATTTTCATCATTACTATTCGTATCATTATCATCATTTTGGCTATCGCTGATATTTTTTTCAATGTTTTCTTCTGTCATATTTTAACCTGTTTATATTTAAAATAATTATATATCTAAATTTTTCACCTTTTTGGCATGACTTTGGATAAACCTTTTTCGAGGTAAAACTTGATCTCCCATAAGCATAGTAAAAACCTCATCAGCTTCTTCTGCATTATCAACATTAACCTGAAGTAATATTCTATTTTCAGGGTTCATGGTCGTTTCCCATAACTGCTCCGGATTCATTTCACCCAAACCTTTATATCTTTGAATGGAAATTGAACTGTCAGCAGATTTTTCTTTCATTTCAATTATTTTTTTATCTTTTTCAGGATCACTATATACCCAATGTTTTTCTTTTCCTCGAGTTAGAGAGTACAATGGTGGTTGTGCAATATAAATATGCCCTTTTTCAATAAGATCAGGAAAATTTCG
>CAYMCH010000085.1:0-3715 GCA_964389035.1 uncultured Candidatus Saccharibacteria bacterium
ATTATTGCCAAAATCGTGGATAACTGCGCCTTCTCGTGAAGTAATTAAACCTATTTTTTCAGGCAGTGAAGGGATCTCTCTTTTTCGGGATTCATCAAATATACCCTCTTTTTCCAGCTTCTTTTTCAGCTCGTCGTATGCTTTTTTTAAAGCTCCCTCTCCAACTAGCTCAACTGTGTCGGTTCTCAGTGAAAAGCGTCCAGCTGTTTTGTAAATTTCCGGCTTGCCATGGATAATTACCTCCATACCGATTTCAATATTAATGCCACATAGCTCGTAATTACTTGACCACATAAAACAGCTCAATGAACTACCATCAATAGCATCTTTTATTGTGAAAAAGAGATATCGTTCTCTAAAATCAACTGATGATATTTCTCCTTTTACTTTGGCGTCAATTACACAGAGCTTGGAATTCACGAGGTTTAAAAAACTGCTGACAGAATAAATTGTATTGTCACCGACAATTTCAGAGTTAGGAGTTTCTTTTGACGGCTGGTCATTAACGATCGCCAGTATTTCTTGTCCATACTTATCAAATTTTTTTTCTCCGAGCCCCTTTATGGCTACAAAATTATCCTTGTTAGAAGGCATGGATTCAGCTATGTTGTTGATTGTTTGATTCTGTAACACTAAATACGGTTCAACACCTTCTGCTTTGACCTTTTCTGCTCGCCAATCTTTGAGTTTTTGAATTAGTTTTTGTTTCAATATTGTTTGGTTAATATTAATCAGATTAAGCACGCGAATATCAATAGTATAATAATGATACCGCAAACAATAAACCATATGTGGACAGGTCCTTTCCTGTACGTCTGTCTATTGAGCTGAATAAGCTCGACTTTCAAATTAGCATTTATTCGAGTCAGGCTAGCTATATCTTCGGCATCTTTCATGGCTTTCTCTTTATATCTTAACCTGGCCTTAGAGTAATCCTCATAAAGATTATTGTTGCGCTTTTTGAGATCAGCTAACTCTTGAAAATCAGTTTCATTAAAATTTTTATCAGATTGAATTTCAACAAACTCTTCATTAATATTCTTTGCTGGAGTATCGGTTGCTTCATTTAAGATGTTTGCGGTTTCCCCCCGATTAACCGCGACATTATTTAACATTTGATGCAATAAATAGCTATCAATTTCAATTGCTTCCTTGCTTACTTTAAGTGCGACACCATTGAAACCTCTTAAAACCATCCCTTCAAGAGCTCTTACCCTAGACAAAGCAACATAACCAAGGCTATAAGTGAAAGACTTACTCAAATCAATTTCTGCATAATCGAGAGTCATACCTTGGCTTTTATGTATAGTGATTGCCCACGCTAATCTAAGCGGTACCTGGCTTATCCAAGCAACAGTATTAAAGCTTTCATCAACTTGCCATTTTTCCGGCATGGCAATTATATTTTTTTTCGTTTTGAACACTTCAATAATTGGATATCCTTCTTCATTGTATCCGACTACTGCGCCGGTAGTGCCGTTTACGTAGCCACGCATTTTGTTATTACGTACAAACATAACTACCGCACCTTCTTTCAGAATTAATTCCTCAGGGGACAGACAATCTCTTTTCAGAGTTTCGACATATTTTTTATTACCGCCCCATTTCATAGTAAATTTATGTTCTTCTTCTTGAATTTTCTCTAGTTTATCTTGATTGTATGCGTCAGCGGTAGAGTTGTGTGAGTAAATTCTAGTGGGCTCTATACCTTGTGGTAACTTTGCATCAACTTTAGCAAGCAATAATTTTATGGATTTTTCGTCTATACAATTTGATCTAATACCATCTAAAATTTTAGATAATTGGAAATCGGTGTGTCTGTATTGTTTTGTTAAATAACTAACTTGGAGATTTAGTTCTTCCCACACCTTTGAGCTGGTTATAAATCTGCCTCTATGTTTACCTTTTGTAACTGGTGGGAGCTGATAAAAGTCCCCGCATAATACAATTTGTAAACCTCCAAATGGTCTTAGGTTATCTCTAATTATTCTGCAAATTTTATCTGCCATATCAAATTGAAAATCGTGAAGCATGGAAACTTCGTCAATTATTAAAACCTTCGAAGACCTGATTCGATCACAAACATAATCATTATTTGTAATTTTTCCAAGATCTTTCGAGGTAAGACTTTCTCTAATGCCAAATCCCGCCCATGAATGAATGGTTTGACCGTCGATGTGTGTAGAAGCAATGCCCGTCGATGCTGTAATGCCAGCTGGAATTTTGTTCTCCTTAAGATATCTTATAAATCGATTAAGGAGATATGTTTTACCAGTTCCTGGTTTGCCGGTTATAAGCACATTCTTGCCTGACAATAAGAGTTCATAAGCTAAATCTTGTTCTGTTTTCTCATTCCCTATTGGGATGTCACATATTGCATCGTCTCTAGCTGCGATTTTGCGTAAACGAGAGCGAATAGCACCTTTTTGTCTACCCATCTTTTTAGCGATAATTGAGGCGCTAAGGTTTTTTTTATTTAAATCAACAAGAACAGCTTCTTCTTCAGCAGTCCATTTGGCGTAGGCATTCTTATGCTTATTCCTAATTTCATCAACATCATATGTTTTATTGTTCATACAACAATTATTTAATTACCCTGTTTAAGATGTTCAAATATTCTCACCATTGCGTAGGTATCGAGCTCGCAGTATTTTTTTAAATCTGATAGTATTTTTTCTTTTTCATCTTTTCTCTTGCCGTCCAATACTGCTTCCATCCAAAGCCTTTGGGCTGCTCCGCCGGCTTGGATATTAAGGTCTTTATACGAAAGCTCTGGGATCAGCACAGGCAACACTTTTTTGATTGAAGCACTACCAAAAAAATCTTTATGAACATAGGAGCAGGTGGAAAAAGGTGTCATCAAATCCACGATCCGATCATTCAGATTTTCATAAAAATCACTGTATTCTGAAGCCACTAGCCCCATAAGATTATTGCAACTTTTTTCAAATCCCTCGAACCAAACAAGCACAGTTCCAGATTCGCCAATTTGTGACTTCAATGTTTCCGATAGGGGAACGACAGGGTTAGTATTTGAAGTGTGAAGATATTCAAAATGCTTTGGCTCATCTCCAGGTTTTTCAATAACATGAAGCGAGTATTGGAAAGGTAGTTGTTTATATGGCCCAAGTCCATCAAAGTAGGGGATAACCGATGAGAGTGTCTCGTAATCGAGGAAATAAAGCGGGTATTCAAGTGATTCCAAAAAAGTTTTAATTCTCGGCTTATTTATAAAAACCTCATCAAACTTTGTCGCTTCCACTTGGCTTCTTTGTTTATTGTTCAGTTTAAAATCACTGGGTATCTCTGATAGCCTTCTGATCCCCATTTTTTCCAGCTCACCAATTTTGGCTGAGCCTGGAGAACAGAGATGATAAATACTATATTCTTCGATGTTGGCTAAAGTTTTGTATATTTCAAGCCATTCGCTAAAAGCACCCATATTAGCCAGTGACGGTGAAATATCCGGACAGGTTGGGTTATCGATGACAGAGAGCGCCTCATCTATCCCTTTCTTAGTTTCTTCTTTTTTGCTTTTTACCTCATCTGTAATTTCAGTAATCTTGGCAATCTCTTCCGGTTTGATCTCTCCATTTTTAATGTATTGATTATTAACATGCACGACAGAAATGTTATCAATTTTGTAACCGCATCTCTCTAATACCTCTGTCTGAAATGCCAAATCATAAACATGTTCAGGCTTTGCTTGTGTGCT
>CAYMCH010000086.1:0-3677 GCA_964389035.1 uncultured Candidatus Saccharibacteria bacterium
ACCGCAAGTCTTTCTTAGAATAAAAGAAATTGTCCAAATATTGGGGCTCGGATTACCCCCAGTGCCTGAGAGGGGATAAAAACGTTCCCCTCACCATTCCTACACGGCTTCGTGGTGCCGAAGCCGTACATGTTGCCGCCTACTGGCGGCTCGGAAATGACCTGAATTATGACCATCGTTAGTTACTCTCCTTATACGGAGGTATTTACCATACAACTGCTATGCTAAAGCATAACAAGTGATTAAAGCAAAATGTGATGCATATGTCAAGGTTTTCGAGGTGGCAAATTTGTAGTATTATATAGCGGTATAGATAAGATTGGAGGTATAATGGGAATAGTTAACTCTTATGCTCCGGGAAGAGTGGAGTGGCTGGGGAATCATACGGATTACAATGAGGGTTATGTGCTATCTGCAGCTCTGGATGTAGGCACCGACTTAGAAGGTAAAAAGAGGGATGATAATAAAATTATCGTAAAAAGCATTAGATTTGACGAAACTTACGAAAGCAGTCTAGATGAGCTTGCTCCACTACCAGAAAAGCATTGGGCAAACTATGTGCTAGGAGTAGTCGCAGAATTTATCAAGCGGGGTTACAAAATTAGCGGATTTGAAGTTTCTATTAGTGGCAAAGTACCTATTGGTGCTGGGCTTGCCTCTAGCGCGGCTTTGGAGGTGTCTACCGCAATATTTCTAAAAAAACTGTTTAATATTGAGGTTAATAACATTGAGCTTGCTAAAATGGCTCAGAGCGCCGAACATAACTATGTTGGGGTCAAATGCGGCCTATTAGATCAAATTACTTCTATTTTCAGCAAGGAAGGCAAAGCCACATTTATAGATTTCCGGAGTTTGGAAGTAAAAAATGTTGATGTGGCTAAAGGTTATGATTTGGTAATTGTTAATTCCGGAGTCAAGCATGCTTTAGTGGCAGGCGAATATAATGAGCGTAGGCAATCATGCGAAAATGCAGCCAAAAAGTTGGGAGAAAAATTTTTGAGGGATGTGAATACAAAAAAATTGGAAAAAAAATGGCTAGACGATAGCAATACTATGACTGGGCAATCGTTAGACAACTTAAGGATGATCACAGAAACGGAATATAAGAGAGCCAAACATATTGTGGACGAAAATAAAAGAGTATTAGAGGCGATTGAGGCATTGAAAGATGGTGATATTACTACTGTTGGCCGTTTGATGAATGAATCGCATCGAAGCTCGCAACAGTATTTTGAAAATTCTTGTGTTGAACTAGACTATTTAGTATTAAAAGCATCGGAGCTCGATGGATGTCTTGGCTCGCGTCTTTCTGGTGGCGGTTTTGGCGGTGCTACGATCAACTTAGTTAAAAGTGAGATGGTAGCCAACTTTGGCCGAGACATTATCGAAACCTATAAATCTCAATACGGCATTGAGCCGATGGTTTTTATTACCAAGCCGAGTGGCGGAGCAGAGTAGAAAAAAGTAGAAGGTTTATCAAGAAGAAAGTAATAACTTGAAACGATAAATAGTAAAAGTGACTCAATGGTTATTCAGTAGTAATACAATTGTTAAAACAGTAAACGATAGATGCAAAAATGATAAAGGGTAAATGTAATACTATAGTTATTTTAGAAGAAGAAAAATGACAATCATTTAATAATCTCTTCGGTTCGTAATAACTAGGAATGTATTATGTTGTTAAGCTACAGGCTTTATAATCAAATGAGCGGCTGTGGAGTGTCCATAGCCGCTCATTTATATATAAAGGTCAATATTCTAGCTGAGCTTATGATTTATGCTGACTCACGGCAGCTAAATCGCAAGTAATATTTGATTGTTAACAAAGCAATATGCCACAATAATACAAATATATCAATAAGCCAGAGCATTGAAGATGACAAAATAGCCTCGAAAAAAGGAAAAACATAATTTTTGTGATAATATTAAAAGGTGAAAAAATGAATGATATAATAAACAGAAATTTATTATTAATTGGCGAGTGATAATGTCTATATTGACTCACGACGAGATAATCAAAGAGCTTGAAAGGGGTAATATTAAAGTTGAGCCGCTTGAGATCAGTAGTGTGGGTGCAGGATCCATTGATTTAACGCTAGACAATAAATTCAGAGTGTTTAAACGCGCAGATCAAATATTCGATGTGACTGAAAGTTTAGATTATCATGACTTAACTGATGAGATAGAAGCTGAAAACATTGTAATTCAGCCTCAGGAAACGATATTAGGTGTAACACGGGAAAAGGTTACTTTAAGCCACTCATTATGCGGTTGGCTGGAGGGTCGTAGCAGATTCGCCAGGCTGGGCTTGATGATTCATATTTCTGCCTCATTTATGCAAGCCGGTATTGATAATCACCAAGTATTAGAGATAAGCAATATGGGGCATGCCCCTATGCGCTTGCATGCCGGTACAAAGTTTTGCCAGTTTATCTTTGAAAGAGCGGTTGGCGAAGCAAAATATCAAGGAAAATTCAGCGAACAAGAAAGACCGTAAGGAAACTATGAACGAAGCAGGCTCAAAATTAGATTTTCATGAATTTTATATTACACCAGAGGGAAGCGAAGCGGCACTTGGCGAATTGGTAGAAAAAACACGAAATGACCCGGATTTGTTATTTTTAGCATCGCTAAAAGAAACATTTCCTCAATCGCAAGTATATTTGGTAGGTGGTATTGTACGCGATAGCCTTATGGGCAGGGAGTCAAAAGATTATGATTTTATTATAACCGGCGTGGCACTCTCTGAATTAGAGGATTACTTGCGTCAGAACGGCAGGATCGTAGCTGAATCAGATTTACAGACGGCAGTATTTAAATTTATCCCCGAAGGCAGTAAAACGAATCTAGATATTGCAGTGCCAAGAATCGAAAGATACACTGGTCCTAGTCGCAAACCAGATGTAGGAACAGAGAATGTGCTATTGGAAGACGATTTATCCCGTCGCGATTTAACCATGAACGCTATGGCGGTGCGAATAGACGACTACTCCGGCGAATTGATGGATCCATATCTTGGCGTGGAGGATATCAATAATCATTTAATCCGCAGTGTAGGTGATGCTACAGAAAGGTTTTCGGAAGATCCGCTTCGTATGCTTAGAGTATTGCGCTTTGCTTGCAGATTCGGTTATGAAATTGCACCGGAAACGTGGCAGGCAGTAATTAAATGCAAAGATCAGCTGAGTGAAGAATATCAAAATGATGATGGGAAAACCAGCCGACGAGTATCTATGGAGAGAGTCCAAAATGAGATAAATGGCTCTCTAAAATACGACCCTGAGAAGTTTTTGGATTTATATGATCAAAGCGGACTTTTAGAGATATATTTGCCCGAGGTAAGTGCTATGCACAATCTCCCGCAACCGCCAAATTACCATTCTGAGGGTGATGCCTATGTTCATACCAGAATGGTGCTTGGTAAGCTACCCAAAGGTGCCGCACTTGAGCTTAAAATGGCGGCTTTACTGCACGATATCGGAAAAGTTGACACTTTTCAGTCGGCTGAGGAGACTGGAGACAGAATCAGATTTAACGATCATGATGAGGCGTCAAAGCGAAAAGCTAGTGAAATATTAACTCGATTACGATACAGAAATGATTTTACTAAAAAAACTGTTTGGATGATTGCCCAGCATATGCGCATGATATATTTTCCCGGAATGAGCATGAATACT
>CAYMCH010000087.1:0-3611 GCA_964389035.1 uncultured Candidatus Saccharibacteria bacterium
TGGGTTGAACCTTCTCTGAGTGAACCGATTATTCCTATTTTAGCATCAAGAATATCTTTATCGACAAACTTATCGGCTTCATCATAGTCCGTTGTCAATCCCGAATCAATTTTTTGCTTAATCATTTCGGCTTCAGACTGTGCTCTATCAAAATCATATCTTTCTGGAGTCATTACATCCTCATAATTATATACTACTTATTATCATTATGATTCCAGTATATCTTATGAGTAAATAAGCTTTCAAGTTTCTGGACATCTACCAACTTAGAGCCGATAGAGGTTCAGCGTACTTGAACTCGTTATCGACCTTAAAACTTTGAGAATAGAGGTTTTACTTTCTGAACGATTCTATAGTTTAGAATTTTTAAGGATTAAACTTATTATACTATATCATAATCGTATATTCGGGATGATTATTATGTTCAAGAGTTCCAAACGTAATTTTGATATATACAAAAAATTCAGGATGGTGGAGCTAGACCTGGAATTTTGGAACACCTTTTTCGAGTATGTATTAGAATGGGAGCCGGTATTAAAAGAAATTTTCGAAAAATAGCATCTTAACAATTTAGTAGTAACAAATTGAATAAACTATCGTTTGCGTTGTCGATTTATCAAATAATCGTCTATGGCTTTTTTGCTTGTGAGCCAATCGCGCCCTTTTTTAAAAGCTTCAAGTTTTCCTTGTCTGGCAAGTAAATTTAGATATTTTGCAGAGAAAGGTGTTTTGGAAGCGATTTCGGACAACTTGAAAAACTTCTCCTTATTTTGTGACTTGGGAGTTATTATTTGCAAATAAATATTTAATGATCGTTCGATATTTTGCGCAATAAATCTGATCAACGGTTCATAATCGCCTTTATCGGCTTTGTCTAAGACATTATAGTATTTTCTGCGATCGTTTTTTAATACCGTCGCTAGAGGATATCCGGCTTGCATAAGAAAAATATTCATGACAATTCGAGCTGTCCGACCGTTACCATCAAAAAAAGGATGGATCGAAACCAACTTATGGTGCACAATTGAACTGAGAGCTATTGGGTGCAGTATATTTTTATTATCTGATATCCACTTGACTAGATTGCGCATTAATTTTGGAACTTCAAAAGCCTCGGGCGGAGTATGGTCTGATCCGCTAATAATGACATTGGCATCACGATATTTCCCTGCCCATTCGCGATCTGTTTCTTGCATTACTATCTGATGCAGCTGTCTTATTAAAACTTCCGATACGGTATGCTTTTTATCATGCTCAATCAAATCGCCAAGATATTGTAAAGCTTCAAAATGGTCTTTGGCTTCGAGATGGTCTTTTAGCGGCTTGCCCTTAATGGTTAAACCTTCGCTGATCACCAAAAAAGTCTCTTTAAGGGTTAAAGAGTTGCCTTCAATACCGTTGGAGTTATATGTCATCTCAATTCTGAATTTTTCTTGAAGTTTGGCGACCTGAGAAGATGGCAAGGGACGGTATTTATTGATTGTATTTAGTTTTTCATCAATTCTTTTCTTCTGAATTGGATTAATATCATACATTGTTCCTCCTTATTTATTAATATGGTATAGATCCTAATGGACACTATACCATATTAAGGAAATATTTGTCAATAATTGAAAATATAGTGCAGATAATAGCAAAATATTGGCGTTACTGAATATGATATAATAATTATTTTAAAGATTTTTCGAGTAAGTGTTCCAAACTCCCGTTTGGCATAACAAAAAAGACTAGTCAGAGACTAATCATTTTCGTGGTGGACCTAGACCTGGAATTTTGGAACACCTTTTCCGAGTATGCGCTGGAATGGGAACCTGTTTTGAAGCAAGTATATATGTCACAAAAATAATATTGATCGCACCTTAACAATTTAATAATCACACAAACAGATTGCTAATAGCAACCAGAAGAATGTGATAAGATGAGAATATATTATAATTAACTGAATAAAATTATGCCAGATGAATTTGGAAAATACACACCCGAAGAAGCACTTCAAGAAGCCAGTGTATTGAAAGAAAAAATATCTTCCGGTGAAGCTTTTGGTTATGACGAAGCTGAAAGGCAGGTTGAACGGACCCCCGAATTAGAGTCGGTCGAAATACTTAGGCAGAGAGTGATTTTTACCCTCAGAAATCTTTATCTAATGCCAGTACCGACGATAGATCAAGATGTTTATTTATTGTTGCGCCCAAAAGAACTCATTAAAGCTGTGCAAGTGCAAGATTCATTAGAGCATCTAAGTGATGATCAAAAAGAATTACATGGTTTTTCCAAATTAGAATGGTCACATCATGAATTAGAGAATTCCGTCGATGAAAATATGAGGGTCGCCGAACAATGGAATATGCCTTGGAACTATGACAATCTATTGTTTGCTGCGCTTACTTGCCTTGACGACGGGAGAATGGAAGATAATTTACAGGAATATATAAAAATGACTTGTGAAGCTTCTAAATGTCGCAATAGTGATGAAATGGATCTATATGAATCGAGGGTTTTTGAAACATTTATGACATTATTACAGAATATGCAAGATGTAAAAGCGATTGATGGGATGGATATATTAGAGATAGGTGGTAAAGGATTTGAGGCACAACTAGCATCCGGCATTTGGGGTGAGCCGAAAAAGATTACTTCTACTTCATCAGAAAGGAATGAAGATTCGTTTGCCAGTCCTATTTCTATCGCTACTAGAGTTAGCTCCGAAAATGGAGAGGTGGACAACCATGTTACCTCGTCTAACTATAAAGACTTTTATGGCGATAGACAGTTCGATTTGACTCTGACCAGATGCGTATTTGAGCCAGGAAGTGGTGTCAGAACCGGTGATATGTCTGAAAAAGACAGCATGGTCGATTTGTTGAAAGTCCTGTCAGCTGTCACTAAAGGAGGTGGATTCTCGATCCATGAAGGTCTAAACGCCGATTTCGATGACGAATTATTGGAGAAATTAGGGTTTGAAAAAGTATTGTCAATAGAGGTCAAAAAATGTATAATTGTCGCTTATGAAACCGGAGAACTCGAAACAATAAACAGTGGTGTTGTAGTAGATGGAATAGCTAACGATGCTTGCAGGGGCGATCACTCGTATTCTATGGGTGTCGAAAGATTATTATATGAACAAAAAGATCGCACTCATATAGCTGTAACGAATGATAGCAATCAAGGTCGACATGTTTGCATCCTCCGAAAAAAATAAAGCTGTTCCAATCTAATAAACAAGCGCTTCATGCGCTCCAATGATAAAAGACCGGTGTTCCAAGCACGCGTCTGGTGTAACAAAAAAGACTAGTCTGAGACTAATCTATTTCGTGGTGGACCTAGACCTGGAATTTTGGAACACCTTCTTTGAAGTAGCGCTCGAGTGGGAACCAAAATTAAGGCAAGTCTATGAACAACTGGAATCAAACCAGGTCTGATTTGATTTTCAAGACTTTCTTTACTTAGTGATTCTTGTTCCAGCATAACAGAAAGTTTTTTCTTTTTTAAATCTAATGCATTATAATATTGATGATTATTCGCAACATATGGTGAAGGAATAAGTATTGAAGGTATTTTAGTTGCGATTATTTCACTAATCGTACCAGCACCTGCACGAGATATAATAAGAT
>CAYMCH010000088.1:0-3432 GCA_964389035.1 uncultured Candidatus Saccharibacteria bacterium
ATTACGGCTGTACTAGAGGTAAAAATATTAATTGTAAGTGTGGCTATATTAGAGAGGAAGAATTAATTGAGCAATTAATAAAGATAATAGATAAAATAGACATTAATGAATTAGGCATTCAAAATCAATTTGATGAAGAAATTGAGAGGTATTATAAATTTAGTAAAGGGATACTAGGCAAAACTGATATTGATTTTAATAAGCAAAAAGAGATAGATATGAGAAATTACGCTAAATATGTTTTAAGAGAAGGAAATCTTCTTGAAAAGAGAGAGATACTTGGAAATATGGAAAGTAAAATAATTATGAAAGATAAGAAAATATGGCTTAAAAATTAATAAAAAACCTTAAAATAGGTTCATTTTTTAAAAGCAGATAATCTTTTAGAGCTTATATCAAAATACTTGTCATCTAATTCTATACCAATAAAATTACGACCATTTTTCAATGCCGCTTCCCCAGTTGTTCCGCTACCCATAAAAGGATCAAGAATTGTCTCGTCTTTATTTGTGTGAATCTGAATAATCTTTTCCATAACAAATAAACTTTTTTGAGTAGAATGAATAGTTCTCTCTTTGCCAGAAACCACAGGGGCTATAAATTGAGCTCTCAAATAAGATTCGTTTTTAGGTTTATTAAAAACCCATCTTGCCCCTTTTTTAACAGCCCAAATAGCAAATTCTGTATCCTGGACATATCTCCTACCTACATTACGTGGCATAGGATTAGACTTTCTCCACTCCAAAATATCCTTAACCATTAAATCATTACTCTCTAGCACTTCTATAATTCTACTAATAAATCTGTAAGAACAAAAAATAATCATTGAGCCATTTTGATTTAAAATTTTTGCATAATCTTTAATCCAACCAGTTAGATCAAAATCTTTATCCCATTCCCCAAAATCAACCCCCTTACGATTAGCTGATTTCATTGTTGAAAAATTATTATCTTGGGAAATGTTATATGGTGGATCTGTGATTATATGATCTACAGTAATACCATCTTTATAAAATTCATGTATCTTATTATAAGCATCGTCTTGAAATATCTCAAAGCGTTTTTGCTTCACATTCTTTCTGTTAATATATTGCAATATAATGGAATCAGCAATGGCCTTTGCTAATAATGGCGGCACGGCATTCCCAATCTGTTTACATATCTCTGTTTTACTTCCCAAAAACTCAAAATTATCTGGAAAACTCTGAATTCTTGCCGCCTCTCTTGGGGTAATTGCTCTATTAAGTTCAGGGTGAGAATTTTTTCCGTTTGATGGGGTATCAAAGCGAGTGTCTATAGTTGGGCTAACCTTGTTCCACTCCAACCTACTCCAAGTTGTTTTAAATTTTTGATTTCCCAACAACTCTTTTGGCAAATACTCTTTTCCTTTTTCTGGAGGAATCAAGGATAATTTACGTATTGCGATCTTGGAATGAGAAGTAGCTGTATGGTTAAATAATTTGCTAGACTTATTCCTCATTATTTTTTGATAACGAGATAAAGGTTTATTCAAATAATTCATAACAACACTACCTTCTCCTGATTCTAAGTAGTGCAAGTCAGAAATAGCGTCTTTCACCGTAACAGTTTTATTGCTTTTTATTAACATATTAAAATTAAAAGCTATAGACCTAGATCCAATAATAAAAGTTCTTTCGCGACTCTGCGGAACACCAAAATCACTAGCTTTTAAAACTTGAAAGGAAACTATATATCCTAATTTTTTAAATTTATCATTTATTTCATTTATAAAATATCCGTCAGATGCAGTGACCAAGGTTTTAACATTTTCCATAATAAAAATTTCTGGCTTTAATTCTTTCACTATATTTAAATATTCAAGAAATAAAAAATTTCTTGGATCACTTAATCCTAATTTTTTACCTTTATTGCTAAACCCTTGACATGGTGGGCCGCCAACAACCATATTAACTCTCCCTTTCTTTGATTTATCAATGATGCTTTTTTTAATGTTCTTGTCTAAAATATCTCCAAAAATAATATCAACATCTGGCATATTTTTTTTAAGAGTGCTCAAAGAGTTTTTAAAAAAATCAGTAGCCACCACAGTTTTAAATCCATCATTCATCTCTAATCCAAGAGATAATCCACCGGCGCCTGAAAATAAGTCTAATATTCTAAATTGCATAAACAAGAATTAATAAATAATTTGAGGAACTAAAAAGTAGTTCCTCAATATATATTAACTAATATTCAAATTTAATGCAATAGCTAAATTATACTAATTTTGTATAAACAAAATCTACAAGATTATTAATATTAATATCCCCAGTTAAAACACTAACATATTTTTTTGCATTATCAGAGTTATTTAAAATATCCCTAATTGTTTGTTTTTGCAATTCTTCGTCTGCCCTGTTTTTCGTTAAAATTCTATGACAAACTGGACAAATTTTAGCCAAATTATCTATTTGATCATGCTCTTTCCCCTTGCTGAATGGTATAATATGATGTATCTCAAAATAATGCTTTTCTTGATTTTTTAACTTAAAAGTCCTGTTGCCTTTAGGAAACCTATTTTTACAAGCCATGCATTCATCTGGAAAAATATTAATAGCTATTTTTTTAATACTATAATCCCTTGCCTGAACCCCACTAGTTTCCAATCCCAGCCTTCGTCTTTCTTCTTGAATATTTATAGATACATTCTTTTCTCCAAGAATATTATTTAAATATTCGACTAATCTATCAGAAAAATTACCAATACTATCTGATGGGTCTGGTATTTTATCAATATTATTATTTAATATTGAGTATTTATAAGTATTAACCTTTTTAATTTCTTCTCCAAACTCCTGCCAAAACCATCCCAAACTAATTCTAATTTGAGTGTTACGCTCATGACTTCCATCAGCATACTGTGGCTGAAGCTCCCTAAAATTTAAATTTAACCTAGATATAGATGACAACCCTGAAAGAATTTGAAAAATATTTCTCAAATAGTCTTTTGAAGAATACTTTCTATGAATATCTACAGCATAATATTTAGCTGAAAAATCAGGACTACCACGTAAAGCAAATAATGCTAATAAAATATTTTTTTCGTATTCTTTAGTCTCTATCTCAAAGCTTAACAATTGAATTTGCTTATAAATTTCTGCTAAAAATTTATCGGCTGTATTAAATTCTGCTGTCTTGTCTATTTTGATCAAATGATCACCTATGGAATTATTTTCAAAATTCAATCCAAAATATGCTCTCAGATCTTCATTTAAATTAGGGTAATTTGAATCATTTAATTCATTGGGCGCAAAGCTTGATGTTCTATATTTAGATTTTATATAAAAATAAGAACTATCATCATTTACTAAATTGAAAAAGACGGCCAACAAAGCTTTTATGTTTCTTAAATTAGTCAGCTCCAAAATTGTCATATCAAAAATATCAATAAAAAATAAATCTTAAATAAAT
>CAYMCH010000089.1:0-1355 GCA_964389035.1 uncultured Candidatus Saccharibacteria bacterium
ATAAACAAACCAAAGATACAATGTTGCAGACCTTACAAGCAGGGGAGGCTAGTAGTGACTGGTGGCGTCAAGTTGGTTGTCTTTTACTTTTACCATCAGGTGAAAAAATTGTTACTCACAATCAACATTTACCAGAATCTCAGACACCATATATAGTGGGAGATGTTCGTGCCCAATTTCATCGAGGAGAAAATTTTGAGCTTACCTCAGCTATTCATGCGGAAGCGGCGGCGATTGCGCGCTGCGCGCGCTTGGGAAAGCCCACTCAAAACGCTAGTCTTTATGTCTCTGATTTTCCCTGTCCAGTTTGTGCCAAACTGATCGCCGCCGCTGGCATCAAGAAGCTTTACTTCCACCGTGGCTATTCTTTGCTTGATGGAGAGAAAATTCTCCAAGCTTTTGGAGTGGAGATTATTGAAGTAAAGTAAAACTAAATTCAATTTTTACCAAAGCACTTGGAAAATAATAAAAATCAAATAAACGAGCACAAGAATAATATATTTGATGGTAGGTGATGGGTCTTGGAGTAACCAAGGATGTTTGGCGGGGAGGATGGGATTCTCACCGCACTACACTTACCTCAAGTTGTTATAGGTCTAAGAGCCATTTTAACTTACATTCGGGGTATTGCGAAGATTCACTTCTAAACTAATTCGGGAGTTATGTTTTAAAAAAACAGTCTTGACAAAATTACTTTATGACATAAAATATTAATTACATAAAGTAATTTTAAACCCAATCCAAATATGAAAGCAAATAAACAAAAAGATTTTTCAAAGTTTTTTAACACCATGTTGAAAATGAGAAAAATACTCCATCAAACTTTAGATGATACTGATGGAGATAACATTCCAACCATGTTGCAAGTGCAGACATTAAAAACTATTAAGGAAAATTCACCTATTACTGCCAGTGAACTAGCATCAAGATTGCAAATGTCCCCATCAGCATTGACTCAAATGACGGATAGATTAATCAAATCCAAGTTTATTTCTAGGAAAAATGATAAGAATGATCGTCGCTTAATTCTTTTATCTTTAACTAGTGATGGCGAAGAGCATCTGGCTTCAATTTTGAAAAGAATGGAACAAAAAGCTAATCAAATTTTAGCTCCGATTTCAGCAAAAGATTTAGAAATAGTAGTAACCATCTTTGAAGATTTTTTACAAAAATATGAAAAATAAACTTAGCAAAATCAGATTAGACATGAATGTTATTAAAAATAATCGCTCTTACCTAATTATTTTAGCAATACTTATTATCTTACCAATTTTGAGATCAGCAATTCTTCGTCAGCCTGATGAAAGATTGACTTACACTATACACAAAAGTCAGTTATCAGAAACCGTAAAAAT
>CAYMCH010000089.1:1455-3253 GCA_964389035.1 uncultured Candidatus Saccharibacteria bacterium
TAAACAGGCCGACCAAAACATTGCTTCTGCTCAAGCATTAGTTAATTCCGCCAAACTCGCATTGGATGCCACAAAAAGTAAAACCGTATACTCTCCCGCCAGCGGGAAAGTGGTCAATTTATTGAAGAGTGTTGGCGATGGTGTAGCTAGTCAAGTGGGTGGTCAACCGGTTCTATTAGTAAGCAACATAGAAACACCTTCGATCATTGCTAAGGCTAGTGAAATTGATGTCATTCGTCTCAAAGAAGGCCAAGAAGCTCAAATAGTATTTGATGCAGATAAAAAAGCTATTTTTACTGGAAAAGTTACAGCAATTGATACTATCGGTACCACAACTGCAGGAACAACCACTTATGACGTTCGCATTGAATTGTCAGATTTTTCATCTTTGGCAATTAAACCAGGTATGACGGCTACCATTATTATTAACACTTATGAAAACAATGATGTGGTGAGTGTACCAAACACGGCAATTTTATATCAAGATAATCAGGCTTATTTAAAAAAGGCAAATAAGCAAGAAGATTTAGTAAAAGTTAATTTGGGTTACCAAGGATTGACAAAGACAGAGATCGCTAGCGAGTTACCAGAGGGTTTAGAAATTTTAGCTGTTACTGATTAGTTAAAACAAAAACATGAATAAAACAAATGCATCATTTACTGTCGGCCGTTTTTTAGCAATCAGGGATTTAAAACGCAGCAATCCTTGGACTACACTACTGATTATTTTTGTAATGTCTTTAACCTTTTTAAACATGGTCTTGATCGGAGGACTACTGCTAGGTCTAGCTCAAGGCATGATTGGTTCATTTAAACAATATTACTCAGCAGATCTTTTTATTACTCCAAGTACTGAAAAATCAATTATTGAACAAACCCAAGATATTACTTCTGCGGTTGAAACAATTCCAAATTTAGACAGTTACACACTTAGAATAACTACCCCTGCTAAAGTTGAATACGGTCATCGTACTCGAACAGAAACAACCGATATCGTAGAAAACTCACAAGCTGTTTTGACCGGGATAAATTTTGCGCAAGAGAATGAAGTGACAGATTTATCAAAAAAAGTTATTGAGGGTGAATATTTAAGTGATACAGATTTTAACTCAGTTTTGGTGGGTAAAAATTTATTTGAAAAATATTCCAATCGGCCTGATAGTAGTACAGAACAAAAACTAAAGAATGCTGAAGTGGGCTCTGTGATCAATATCATAGTCGGCAAAACCCAAAAAGAATTTATTATTAAAGGAATTGTTGGAACTGGCAATAATACTATTGACTCAAGGATTTTTGTAGTAGATGTGGCTGCTAGAGAGATGAAAAATCAAGAGAATTTAGATGTAAATGAAATTGCCATTAAGTTGACCTCTGCTAATTTAGTGAATGAGTCCAGATCATATTTACAAAATATTTTAGAAAAAAATCAAGATATCACCATTCAAACAGCGGATGAGGCGGTGCCTGGTAGTAGCGCTGATATCACTAAAACTTTTAAATTACTAGGTAACTTGGTGGGTGTTATTGCCTTGATTGTGGGAGCAATTACGATTTTTATTGTTATTTTTGTGAATGCCATCACTAGAAGAAAATATATTGGGATTCTGAAAGGAATTGGTATTTCTGCCCAGGCAATTGAGATTTCTTATGTCATTCAATCTTTGTTTTATGCTTTGTCTGGAGTGTTACTGGCTAGCTTATTTCTTATGGGATTTTTGAAGCCATATTTAGACATTCACCCTTTAGTTTTACCCATCGCAGAAGGAAGACTGGCTGTTACCAATGGAGACATTTTAAC
>CAYMCH010000090.1:0-3099 GCA_964389035.1 uncultured Candidatus Saccharibacteria bacterium
ATTTTCAAAACGTGACTTTAGTTTTACAAAGGGGAATCTCGGCTTTCAATTAACCTTTTATTGATTTGTGCATAATAATCAAGCGTAATATAATTACCTTGTATTGCATATTATATTACAATATTAAGTATTTGTACAGAAAAAACATACTCATGGCTATTCGGAATTTTATGGGGTATTTTTTTTTATACTATTCTATAAAATCTTCAGTTTTGGGGAAAACTCATTATCTCAGGTTTAGGGTCATTTGGGGACTAGCTTTTTCTATTTTGTGCAATGTACATTATTAATAGTGAAAGGGGGGTCCCCCAAATGGGTAAGCAATTTAAAAAGCAAAGTTTCTATCCCAATCATGGAGGCTCTAGTTGGGGGAATATAAAACCTCATAATAATAAACGTAAAATAACCGGCGATTTTGTAATTGACAATTATACCGTACGCCAAGCCCGTATAATAAAAGGAGATCTCAAGGATGTTTTCCATAGCATTTATAAGCGAGATTTTGATTACATATTCCAGCGTATAGAAAAACTAAACGATGAGGAGACTTTGGGTCTGATAATCGAGAGATATGGGGATTTACTTCTTGACCTTTACGAAGAGCCTTATGAATTCCCTAAAACTACAAAGTCTGATTTAAAAAGATTACTACATAAAAAGGCAGGTTTCTAAAAATCCGAAAAACTAATTTGTTCTGTTTCACTATCTTTACGAGGAGTTTTTGCTGTTGTTTTATTAAGAGCTGCGTACAACCTATCAATATCGACGCCACTACCTCCAATTAACTTTGCCCCTGAAAATGGAGTGGAATATTTGAATACTCCTGGTTTAGAAATAGGTCTAGAATACTTGGGAACTTCGGGAGTTATAGTTCGATATAATGCCTTGGCACGGATTACCTCGTAAGAGTATCCTCGTCCATTCCTGTTCAATATTTTTACAACACCATTTAGAGCTTCCACAGATCCATTGCTTTCTCTATAATCGAAATAATTAAATATTTCCTTATGCCAATTATTTACCGTTTTAGCAGCATCTCTAAATGGTTCAAATTCATTTTCTTCAGGAATATCTTTTTCCCATTGTATAAACTTTTTTTCCGCTTCTTCTCTATTTTTAGGTTTATTCATCATATCCCTGAAATTTTCTTTTAATGTCATAACTTTGGCGAAATCACGATAAATACGAACTGCTTCCGCAAGGCAACTTGTTTGCCATGCATTTAAATCTTCAATATTCGATCTAAACATATTAACGCTAATTTTTAAACTCTTATATCGTTTTTTAATTTCTATATGGATCGGCTACACTTAACTGGACAGATTTTTTAGTTTCATGCTAATATCAATATGAAAAGGAGATTAATAGCATGAACGACAAAAGACAACGCCGATCTTTCAATGATGAATTCAAACACCAGATTGTCCAGCTGTATAACGCAGGCAAACCTAAATCCGAAATTTGCCGAGAATACGATCTGCTTCCGGCGGTAGTTGACCGTTGGATCAAACGGATCAATGCCACCGGTTCTGCAAAAGAGTGCGATAACAGAACCCCGGAGGAACAGGAACTAATCAGGCTGCGCAAGGAGCTTCAGCAACTCAAAATGGAGAATGATATCCTAAAACAAGCAGCGCTGATATTCGCACAAAAGTAGAAGTGATCCGGAGCAATGCTCATAAATACTCAATATCAGCGATGTGCAAGGCTCTTCGCATTGCTCGCAGCACCTACTATTATGAATCAACAAGGACTTTCGATGAAACCGAGCTAGAAGATGCAGTGGAAGCCGTTTTCAACGCAAACCGCAAAGTCTACGGAAGCCGAAAAATCAAGATTGCTTTAAAAAAGCAAGGGATCATCCTCTCACGTCGGAAAATCATCAGGATCATGAAAAAGAGAAATCTCTTTTCGGCCTACAGCATTTGCAAATTCAAGGTTCATAAAGGATCTGTCAACGAGGCTGAAATACCGAATTTACTGAATCGACAGTTCAATGAACATCTCGAATATGCAGCCGTTGTGAGTGACTTGACCTATGTAAGGGTTAATTACAAATGGAGCTACATATGTCTGCTCGTTGACCTTTTCAACCGGGAGATCATAGGCTACAGTGCTGGGGCACATAAAAACGCAGAGCTTGTCTTTGATGCCTTCGCAACTGTGCATACCGACCTGAATCGCATCCAGATGTTTCACACAGACCGGGGCAGCGAATTTAATAACCAGATCATCGATGAAGTTCTGGACGTCTTTCATATCAGCAGATCCCTTAGCTTGAAAGGCTGCCCATATGACAATGCCGTTGCCGAATCTACATTCAAAATCTTCAAATCAGAGTTTGTTTTCGGTAGAAATTTTGAGAGCCTGGCTCAGCTGAAAATGGAGCTGGCCGACTACATAAATTGGTTCAATAATTTTCGTATCCATAGCTCCTTAGGCTATCTTAGCCCTAAGGAATTTAAAGCATCGAAACTATAATTTTTGTACGAAAAAGTGTTGCCATACCAATACGCTCTTCTTTAGGAAGGCTTTCGAAACTTTCTTCCATTTTGGATCTTACTAATTTAAAAGAAGCAGAGGTGGCACTTACTACCGTCTGCAAAACATGAAACTTATCTATTACTATAGTTGCATTTGGAAGTACATACTGTACAGCATGCTTATAAGTGTTCGTCATATCCATAGTAACAACCTTTGTATTCTTGGGATTATGCATTGATTTAAGGACTTTTTCTACTGTTACCTTCTTACTATCTTTTGCCATTTCTATTAACTTACTATTCTTTTTCTTCACATCAACAAATACAGACCGTGCATAATTTGCTAAATGACATTCATCAATGCCTAACACCTCTGGTGCAAGGATTTTCCAATCTTTATCAAGTTCCTCGCTATATTCCTTAAATACATTTCTAATTGCCTCCAAAAGAATACTCTTGCTTTAGTGTGCGTTTTAACTGTATTAAATATCTCTCGAAGCATTTAAATTATTATAATTTTATATAGCAGTCGTTATACAGATCTTATTTGCAACTCTATTTCTAGTCAAGTCCATAATAGTGTGTAAATTTCTCTCGGTAGCAATAAATTGTATTT
>CAYMCH010000091.1:0-3045 GCA_964389035.1 uncultured Candidatus Saccharibacteria bacterium
AGGACTTAAACGGCATAGGTATCACAAACCAATTGTCGTTGACGGCCTTCATTGCACTTTGTTCAGCTGCGCTACATAAACCAGTAATCAGCAGCTTGGCGGTCCTTGGAAATCTGAGCATCAGTGGGACAATCATAAAAGTCGAGGAACTGGCTAATGTTCTTCAGGTCTGTCTGGACAGCGGAGCCAAGAAAGTCTTGTTGCCGATTACTTCAGCGGCTGATATGGCTACTGTACCACCGGAACTGATGGGCAAGTTCAATTTGATATTCTATCAGTCACCTGAAGATGCCGTGTTTAAAGCTATGGGTGTGGAATAATATCAACAGTAGAGTACTTCTAAAGAAAAAAATGATTTTAATGAGGTGAATTATGAATAGCGTAAACAACATCTTTGAGATTGCCTTACAGGATCTCGATCTATCACCAACAATGGAAAGAAATGCAAGAGATAAGTATCAAGCAATTTCGAATTATTTGGACACTCAAGGAATTGAATCAGATTTTTCTCCACAAGGATCATTTCTAATAGGAACCGTTGTTAAGCCATTTAGAGAGGGCAAAGAACATAAATACGATTTAGATGTTCTTTGCATATTGAAGCAAAGCAAAGAATCAATTACACCAGAAAACGCGAAGTTGAGTGTCGGCAACTCTATTAAGCAAAGTCAACTTTATGCTGATAAATTAAAAAATGAAGATAAGCATTGTTGGACCTTAGAGTATGCTGAAGTTTCTCCAGGAATTGAATTTTGGATGGATATTGTTCCGTCGGTAAATGAAGTTCAAACTGTAAAGAATCAAATTATGAGTTCTGGGGTCCAAATTGAAAATTGCAGTGATACTGTTGCGATAACAGAAAAGAATAGTGAATACTATTCGTGGCTGACCAGTAATCCAATAGGGTTTGGTAAATGGTTTTTGAAAATAAGCGGACAGCATTTGACAGAGAGTATGAAATTCAATCAGAGAACCATATTATCTAAGGACTTGAAGGATTTTTATGCAAAAGCTGAGGATATCCCAGAATATTTTTATAGGTCAAATCTTCAACGTGCTGTGCAGCTTCTAAAGCGGCACAGAGATATTTATTATGATCGAGCAAATATGCCCAAATATAAACCATCATCTCTTTTGCTGACAGCATTGATTGCAGACTCCGTTAAAGATACCTACTCGCTTGAAATAGTAGACATCCTTAAACGATTCATAATTTCTTACAGAAATCGAACATTGTCTATTATTAATGGGGATAGAACCGAGAATCCGGTTGATAGGAGAGAAAATCTTACTAAAGATTGGACTCAAACACACTTTCTCACAATGGATAAGTGGCTGAAAAATGCAGAAGCAAGTTTAATAAATATTTATGATGAACGAAATTTAAAAAGAAATATTAATAGCGATATCAACAATCGTGTTTTTCGGGAAATGATAAGTGATGCAAAGCCAATATCTCCAACAAAGCCATGGAGGGTAAAGGTTGAATAAGGTCATATTGGAAGAGCAAATTAAAGAAATCTGTAGTCTACAGCCAGGATTAGTTATAGATGTTAAATCCTGTGAATTTACATTAACCGGAAAGTATGAATATAACTTAATCTGGGAAAATGCTATCAGGGTTGGAACGAGAGAGGTAACAATTGTTATACCATTTTCATTTCCTTCATCAGCGCCAAAACTAATAGTTGATGAGATGCCAACAGGAATGAGCCATATTTATAGTGATAAAAGTGTATGTTTAGCGACATCTGGTGAGTTAATTGAGTTTCTTTCAAGAGGACCCACGTTAAAAGACTACATTGATAAGTTTATTGACTCATTTCTGTTTACCATGAAATGGTACGAGGATTATGGTTGTTATCCTTTTGGTGAAAGAGAACATGGATGGAAAGGCTTAAAAAGTTATTATATTGAAAATTGGGGACTTACTAGTGATCAATATTGGAAACTAGTTCTATTAATTACTGGTAATAAATATCGAGGACACATTCCTTGTATTTGTGGATCAGGACTAAAAATCCGGAATTGTCATGGCGCAAAAGTGCTACCTATTTTGAAAAATCAAGATTTAAGAGATCAATTCATACATGAGGCTATGGCAATCTATCAAGGAGAAACGAATGGGGAAAAATAGAACACCACAAGACAACTCATTTAACTGTGCGAAAATATATTCTCGGGCAGAGACAATACTGTATACAGTCTCTTTCTTGTTTTCAATTTTTCAACATTTTACAAGTTGCATGCCAGAAAATTACTTTCTTATAATTACAGGCTTAATACTGATTTTTCTATTCTGTTTAAAGAGATTGAAAGTACGAAGTCTAGACAAGGCAAATGATGCGCGTCGAAATTTCTTTCTTGATAATGCATTTAATAATAATAGAATTCCACACGAAAATAAAACCTACTATGACAATGAAGACTTGCCAGGAGGCCTAAAGAAAGCACTGGCAAACGTACATGAAAATACATTATTCACAAGTAAGATTACTGGTCAAATGCTCGTAGTTTATGGAATGTTAAGTTTTTTCATTATTACAATTTTTCTAGCCTCAATATTTATTAATGGATTAGATGAGGCCAATGCTATTTTACTGGGCTTTATTTTGTCGGGAGGAATTGTTACAGAAACTCTTAATCTTTATTCTCTTTATGATGGAGCCTCCGAAGCTTTGTCACGAGCAAATTTCATTTGTGATAGCTTTAATAAAACTGGAAAAATCTCGCTGTGTACTGCGGATATTATTGAGCTACTCTTGCGATATGAAGCACTAACATGCGGGAACGAAATAGTATTATCTGAGACCATATATAGAAAGATGAACGCTTCAATAACAAAGGAGTGGATCAATCTTAAATCTAATTACAAGATTTACAATTAGGTTTAGTGGCAAGCAATGCAAGTGTTTATACACTTGCGATGATTTGCAATCGCAAATCCTTCTCTAGAGAAATAAATTGTAATGGTAGGTGAGGATATTTGGAACAGTGTGTACAATCTTTTGTGTAAACGTGATCATCTGAAGAATTAGAAAAAGA
>CAYMCH010000092.1:0-3013 GCA_964389035.1 uncultured Candidatus Saccharibacteria bacterium
GGAGTACGAGGATTTAATAAGGTGAATATTATCACAGATCTTGTTTATAGATTATAAAGAGGGTAAATACTCAAGATACAATAATCAATTACCAGTTAATACACAATAACAAAAAAACAAAATGACCAAAATAAAATCAAATTTTGATTTAGAAGATAGAACCACCAGATTCGCCATAAAGGCGGTAAAGTTGTGCAGGTCTGTTCCTAAAGATTCGATAAACAACAGAATCACGGGTCAGTTAACTGGATCTTCCGGCTCAATAGGCGCAAATTATCGAGAAGCAAATGATTGCCTTGGCAAGAAAGATTTTCTTTTAAGAATAAAAACCTCTAGAAAAGAGGCGAAGGAAACCATACATTGGTTATTGAGTATTTGTAATTTAATTGATTATTGATGATTGGTTATCGGTGATTTGAGACTATGTTTTATCTAAACTATGAATCTGAACGTGACTTGTTGCACTCGAATACTCGGGATAATTTGAAGGTGAAAGTTTTACGTAGCCTTCATGCTGATAGAGTGTTGGTTTTAGCTCCTCACCCTGATGATGATGTATTTGGTTGCGGAGGTTTGTTGTCTCATTTGGTGGAGCATAAAGCAAAGCTTAAAGTGCTGTATTTCAGCGGAGGAGCTCTGGGCAATGCTGATGGATCGAGGAATCTTGAACTTGTAGCAAAAAGAGAGCAAGAAGCAGTAAATGGTTTGCGCGAAATCGGCGGAGGAGAGGTCAATTTTTTCCGCTGTGAAGATATGAAATTGCAAGAAAAAAAATATTTGTGGGAGAAGATTTACGAAGAGATGTTATTTTCAAAACCAGATTTGGTGCTTACGCCAGACGGGGCAGACTGGCACCTAGACCATGTGGCGGTATATGCGGCTTCAATTATTGCACATGGTAAAATACGAAGAAACAAGCCCAAAATGTGGTCATACTTCGTTTGGGGGTTAAATAAACCATCCTATTTACTGCCAATGGATAAAAAGCTAGAAAATATTAAACGTGCGGCTATGGCTTGCCACAAAAGCCAACTTAGCGTAAAGCGCTACGATGAGGCTATATTGGGCATGAACGAATATCTTGGCAAGGGTCTCGGCTTAGAGCATCTGGCAGAGGGATATAGAGAAATAGTGTGAAATAACCAAGATACAATAATCAATAACCAATAAATACTAGACATTTATATTGAAAATAGTGTAAGTTGTCAGCTCTCAAGTTTCTTCTTTTTGGATAGAAAGTTGTTGTCCGAGACGATTGATCTGCCTAAGCGTTTTTCTAGATTTTCTCTGGCTCCTCCGGCAATTTCGCCACCGGCTTTGGCGTCGGATTTTAACTTGCCAAAGCCTTGTGAATCTTCATTACGATGGATTTCCGAAGTGGCGCGTTCGCCAAGAATGTTAAAAATAAGTTCAAAATCATTCATATGATCGTGCAAGTTTTCTCTCTCAAGACCTTTTAGCTTTTTGTATTCAGATGGAGTCACGCCAAAGGCGGCTTTTGATATTTCAGCCGTGAGAATCGCATAATCTGTCTGGCTGTCGGCGCCACGTTTGCACCACTCGTCGGTGAGCTCTTCGCGAATAACAATACCGCGCATGTGATTCTCGATCCAGTCTTCCGAATAGCCTTTGGCTTTGTATAGAGTGCGAGTTCGTTTCATGCCAAGCTCCGGATCGTCGATTTCCTGCACTCTTTCGTAGCCCACTTTGGCTAGCCAGCGCTTGAATGGTTCGGCTTTGGGTGAGGGTATAGATTGAATAATTCGGAAGATGCCCTCGGCATTGGCACAATTCATTTTCTGTTGTCCACCAGGTGTTTTTACCGAAAGGGGGGTGGCAATTTGCCCCCACCCTTTGCTGAGTTCTGGGTCGCGTCGACGCATATCTTTAATATATCCATCTGGTTGAATTGAGTCTGTTAATGCAACAACAATATCGGTGATTACAAACCACCACTCATTGCGGTAAATAACTCGCCTGATCTCCTTTTTCTGGAAAATTGCGATTTTGTTCAATAATTCTTCTGCCATTTGTTCCCCCAGTTTATTTAATGTAGGATTTACGTGTTTGAAACACTTTCATATTTTCAGTTCGTCATTGCGAGCCATTCGCCTTTGTGCGAAGGCGCGGCAATCTCTTTACAATAGATTGCTTCGTTCCTCGCAATGGCATATGCGTAAGTCCAATAATTGTTACACAAATTATAGCAAATTTATCTAAGTTGGCTAATAATATAATGCTTATAGCAAAAAAAACTGCGAAAAATAGTCTTTAATAACTTACCTCGCATTTTTTCCCGTCTATCATTAGATTGTCATTCTGAACCCCATCCCGCTAAGGTGGGAGGAGGTGAAGAATCTTCATATATATTCCTAAACAAATCACGATAATGGGAAGATTCTTCCTCCTTCGCTAAAGCTACGGAAGGACACGGTCGCTAATCACTCAGAATGACAGCTATTAGAAGGATGATAAGGAAAAAAATCAATATGTGTAAGGTGGGTTAAATAAAAACGGGTCAAAACATACGCTGCAGCGCATAAAATGACCCGTTTTTGTGAATCTACTTATAAACCTCGGACAAAATCCCGACCGCAACGGTCAGGATCAGGTTCTGAGATGAGTAGCTGCTGGCTACTCGGGTAATGGGAGCGGACGTGGTCCTTGGGCGGCGTAGAAGGTATTTATTGGACGGCGCCTCTCGCTTCTTCCTTTACGCATCAGTGCCCACTTATAGTCAAAAACACCATGAAGAAAAGCATCCCGATCTCCGTCTGCCGGCACCGTGTATGTGCCGTTGCCGAGCACGATTTCAGCGTGTCTGACATACTCTACCAGGTTCAGCCGCTCGGTGTTTAGACCTTCGAGATGTTTCTCTGTAATTACAACTTGGCCGAGGATGAGGCGTTCACAGAAATCCGCGCACTCTTGTTCGTGTTTGCAGAGCGAATAGCCCTCAGAGGCTGTCTAATAACTCCCCGATAGTCCCACCTAAAAAGTCACAGATTATATA
>CAYMCH010000093.1:0-2798 GCA_964389035.1 uncultured Candidatus Saccharibacteria bacterium
AAAGTAATATATTAGGAAGGTGTTATCGCTTCAGCATAGATATTATAAAAATGACTGATGATTTACCAAAGAAGCGAAGTGCTTGGATAATTGCCGATCAATTGATTAGAGCTGCGACATCAATTGGGGCCAACATTACAGAAGGCAAAGCGGCAAGTAGTAGACTTGAGTTCAAGAAATTCTATCAAATAGCTTTAAAAAGCGCTAATGAATCTCTTTATTGGTTAAATTTATTATCTGATGTTGAATTAATTGAGAAAAAAATAGCGCTGACTTTAATTAAAGAAAATACCGAATTATGTAGCATGCTGGCTGCTGGAGTTATTAAATTAAAAAGCAAATTATAAATTATTACCTGAAATTATTACTTTTAACATATTATTTATAACTTAGGAATCATATGTCTGAAAAAAATTTTGAAATTGAGATTATCCGTCACAGCCTAAGCCATATCATGGCTGCTGCTGTAGTTAAAATGTTTCCGGAGGCTAAGCTTGGAATCGGGCCAGCGATAGATAATGGTTTTTATTATGATTTTGATCTGCCACGAACCTTGATACCTGAAGATTTACCGTTGATCGAAGAAAAAATGCGTGAAATTATTAAAAAAGGCGAAAAATTCGAGCGGATTGAAGTTGATATTAAAGATGCTGATAAAAGATTGGGTAAAAGCGACGAAATTTACAAGAAAGAATTGATTGATGATTTGGAGGCAGAGGGCGAGAAAAAAATATCACTATATAAAACAGGTGATTTTGTAGATCTTTGCAAAGGTCCTCATATCGAAAGTTCCGATGATTTAAAATCCGTTGCTTGGAAATTAGATAAAATTGCAGGAGCTTATTGGAAAGGTAGTGAAAAAAACAAAATGTTGCAAAGGATATATGCTCTTGCCTTTGAATCAAAAGCAGACTTAGAAAAATATCAAGCTCAAAAAGTAGAAGCTGAGAAACGCGATCATCGCAAACTTGGTGCCAAGCTTGATTTGTTTTCTTTTCATGAAGAAGGCCCAGGTTTTCCGTTTTGGCACAACAAAGGCATGATTTTATGGAACGGTTTGCTTGATTGGTGGAGACAAGAGCATCAAGCCGCTGGGTATCAAGAAGTTAAAACCCCTATTATCCTCTCGCGTGATTTATGGGAAATGTCTGGTCATTGGGACCATTATAAAAACAATATGTATTTTACCAAAATTGATGAGCGAGATTTTGCTGTCAAACCAATGAATTGTCCTGGCGGAATGCTATTATACAAAGAAAAAACACACTCTTATCGTGAATTTCCGCTTAGAGTGGCCGAAATTGGTCAAGTACATCGTCACGAGTTGGCTGGAACCTTGCATGGGTTAATGAGAGTTCGTACTTTTCATCAAGATGATGCACATATTTACTGTACTGAAGAGCAGATTAGTGATGAGGTAATTGGTGTGATTGATTTAGTCGATAAAATGTATGGAAGATTAGGGCTCAAATATCATTTAGAGTTATCAACTAGGCCAGAAGAAGGTTCTATTGGTAGTGATAAGATGTGGCAAAAAGCGGAAGAAGCACTTAAGAAAGCTTTGGAGAAAAAAGGTTTGGAATATAAATTAAACCCCGGAGATGGTGCTTTTTATGGTCCGAAGATAGATTTCCATATCGAAGATGCTATTGGTCGTACTTGGCAGACGGGTACTATTCAGCTTGATTTCGCCATGCCAGAGAGATTTGAACTAGAGTATATATCAGAAGATGGATTGTCTAAGCGTCCAGCTATGTTACATCGTGTAATATTTGGTTCGATCGAACGGTTTATTGGAATTATGACAGAGCATTTTGCAGGGGCGTTCCCATTGTGGCTAGCTCCTATTCAAGTCGAAGTTTTGCCAATAGCCGATAGACATGGCTCATATGCACAACAGATTACAAAAGAACTAAAAGACAAAGAAATAAGAGTAGAACTTGATGATCGTACCGAAAGTATTGGCAAAAAAATTCGTGAAGCCGAAATGCAAAAGATACCATATATGTTAATAATTGGTGATAAGGAAGTAGATTCTGGTAAGGTAGCTGTGAGACAATATGGCAAGGGAGACAAGGGGCAGATGAGTATAGATGAATTAACAAAAAAGATAGTACAATAATGATAAATCAGAAGAAATATAAAGCAAAAAAGTTTTAGATAGATCAAAGAAATCGACATTGCTTATATTGCGAATATACAAGCGACACATAATAAGAATAATTATTTTTGAATTGTCTCTTCTTCTCCGGATAATACTCATATCGATCACAAAAATACCGGCAGAATTATCAAACAGCTTAAAAACGACAACAAAATATTTTTTCTGTTTGAGTTATATAATCTTCTATATCAACTTTACCGCCAACAAATTTCCAAATCACTTGGTCTTTTTCTGTCTCTCCATGATGGGTAAGCAAAACTTTATTGTTTTTTCAATTATTACCGGTCACGAAGCAATAATTACATCAGAAATCATTTTATCTTGTTAATTTTTAAGTCAATTGAGTGTTTATGGTGTTAGTGTCAATAATTTTAGCCTTAAGGGTTTTATAATATGAGTCGTACTCAATTTTTATCAAATCATGTTTATCGCCATATTGTTCTGCGTGTCTCTTAGCATTTTCTTCATCGTTGTCGCAAAAATCGCACCCATCAGCCATACAAATATATCTTGTTACTACTGCCATTTTTTTCTCCTTGTTAATTGACACCTCTAGTATATCATTTTTTATAGATAAGATTATGTAGAAGTCCACAACATATTGGACTGATTAATATTTTTAAAGTTATTAATA
>CAYMCH010000094.1:0-2742 GCA_964389035.1 uncultured Candidatus Saccharibacteria bacterium
TTTCCTGTGCTTCAAGAAGCTTTTAGAGAGGTTTTGTCTGGCAGATATACAGTTTCTGAGGTTGTACAGAGATTGAATGAAAAGGGATACAAAACACCAAATGGAACAGAAATGAGGATTGATAAATTTAGAGCTATTCTGAAAGATCCGTATTATGCAGGCATGGTCTGGATTAAAAAATGGCATGAGGGCTTGCGAAATAACAAGGCATTACATAAGCCGATGATCTCGATAGAAGAACACGAGGAGCTATTATTGATAATAGACAATAAAAAGCGAAAATTTGAGAGAAAGAAGCACAATCCAAAATATCCATTGTCGAATATGCTCTATTGTAAAGAGTGCCAAGACAAGAAGATTGTCGGATTTGATCACGCAAACGGAAAGGGCTGGACAGGTCAAAAATACCGTTGTCGTGGCTGTGGTAAGCAAATGACAAGAGAGAAAGCGCATCATGGGCTGGATGTTAGACTTGAGGGCTTAAAGATATATTCAGATGCAAAGGGTGGCTTTGTGAGCTCTTTGCGTGAAGTCTGGGCAGATCAAGAGAAAGACAGTATAAATCATGTAAAACTGCTTGAGCAACGCATAGAGAAGCTAAACATTGAGAAAAGCCAACTTATCAAATCAATGGCTGTTAATCCTGAATTAGCAGAGGATATCAAAGAATCTATCACAGAGGTCAAAGGAGATATTGCAAGGGTTGAAAGTGAGATTGCGGAGGCAAGAAATATTGAAAAAGATTTGATTGAGTTTATCGAGTTCTCATTGGGCTATGTAGATAATCAGAGAGAGGAATTTTGGGAATTAACGCACGGTGAACGCTTAGAGTGTAAACAAGTTCTTTTTAAACAAGAAATTTATATTGATTTCGATGGAAAGGTTTACACCCCTCAAATTAGCCCTATTTTGAACTTAATCTGCAAAGAAAAAGAGGCACAAAATGCCTCAAAATCTCATATGGTGGAGGTGGCGGGAGTTGCACCCGCGTCCAAAAAGCTAAAAACATATCGTCTACAAACATAGTTCTGATCAATTTTCTTCGAACATTGGATAAAATCAGAACAAAAATCCAATGCTCTATTTCGATGTTTTTCTTATTTCATAGCGCACGAAATCCGCTCTGATAGCAACTCGAGATATGACGCCTGAGGTTTTCCGGTCGAGTAGCCAGAAGTCAGGCGGCTACTGCATTTAGGCAGCAACTGGTGAGAAAGCGAAGCTACTGAAAACAGATGCTAGTCTTTCTCTAAGTGATGTTTTTGCACTTATGTTTTGTGAACTCTTGTAAAGCGATCCACTTACTTGTTTGCAGATATGTTTTTAATGTACTTTCTGTCGAAACTAATACACCCCCATAAATAAGTGGGAAGTAATAAGATAAAAATATTAAAATACATTCATAATATTACTTGATTATTATGACAGAATGGGACAATGGAGTCAAAAGTTTCTTTGTTTGAACTAAAAATGTTAATATTATAATATGATATTTTTTTATATTTTTATGCTAATTTTATCTCTTGGCTTGTTTTTTTGGCAGATGTCTTTGCTTTTATCTTCGGTTTTTTGGGTCCCTACAGTTTATGCGTATAGTAAGGCGATAGAAGATGCATACGAACTCACTAAACTGAAAAAAGGGGAAACCGTTATTGATTTGGGTTGTGGTAACGCCAAATCTTTGATAATCGCAGCTAAAAAATATGGCGCTAAAGGTATTGGTGTGGAAGTTTCGCTATACTGCTTTCTAAAATCTAAATTTAATGTAGTACTAGCAGGTCAAAGTAAAAATATCCGCATTGTTTTTGGTGATCTAAAGAAGCTTGGCGATGATCTAAAAAAGGCAGATGTAGTTTATTTGTATTTACTAAATTCGATGCTTAAAAAAATTGAACCTTGGTTTTTTAATCATGTTTCAAAAGAAACTCGTGTAGCGGTATTGTCTTTTCATTTTGATAAACATGAACCTATAAAATCTAAAAGTACATATAATCTCGGTAAAAATACCAAAGTTTATCTATATAAAAAATAAGATTCGTCTTAATAATTTGCGATTATTTGCTATATAAATTGTTCTAAACCTCTTGACAAATTTTAAAATGTAAAGTAAACTTTACATTAAGGAGCTCAAAAGAGGAAAAAATGAAAGAAAACGACAACACAATTCAAATAAAGATCAAAGATTTCCGCAAGCAACAGGGTCTAAGCCAAGAGGATTTAGCGGAGGCTCTGGGCATATCCAGACAATCAATAATTGCGCTAGAACAAGGTAAATCAATGCCCTCGTTGCCGCTAGCGATAAATCTATGCCAATTTTTTAACTCCGCTTTTGAAGATATTTTTGAGTTCGAACGGTGCATCGACGAAGAAATTGATCAAATGATAAACAATAATTCCAATGTTGGAATAAAAATAATTAATAGTCCCGATGCGGATTTAGAAGAGCAATCTACTAATCAGCTAGGGGCAAGAAAGGAGGCAAATATGCCTTTCGAATTAGAACCTTGGAGACCTTTTAGGGAAGCGGTATCTTTGCGCGACGCCATGGACCGATTGTTCGAGGAAAGTGTAATCACTCCTTCGAGATCAGCTACTATGGCTATGCCAAAGATTGATATTAAGGAGAAGAAAGAAATGGTAGTTGTAAAAGCAGAATTGCCAGGTGTAGCCGAAGAAGACATAGAAGTCGAAATTACTGATAATGTTATGACAATAAGTGGGGAGAAGAAAGAAGAAAAAGAA
>CAYMCH010000095.1:0-2667 GCA_964389035.1 uncultured Candidatus Saccharibacteria bacterium
TAACTAGTTTATAAGAACGGAAAAACCGTTCTTATACATCCAAATTCAACTGTATATGTGCGGCTTTGACCCATACTTATTTTTTTACAAATATATAATATTTTTCCTATAGAAAATTTTTATTTCCAAAAAAAAATCGACTGCTTTAACTATACTTGCTATAAGATACATTGGTTCATTATTTATTTTGAAACAAGTCGATTTCAATTTACCAAATAAGTTTACCAAAATCGTATATCCATTATCGACCACTTATTAAAGTATGTCGTTTTCTGTTTGATTTTTTGAATTTTCAATAGAACGAATATTTTTGGCATTCAAAGGACTGACCACTTTTTTTCCTGTTTCTTCTTCTAATTTTAAACGTGCTTCTTTAGCAATATTTCCACCACGTCTCGCAACATCTTCATGCTCCGACATCGAATCAGGATTAGTTGTTTCAGATATTTCCTTAGTAGACAACTCAGCTAGCATACTGAGAATCAACTCTTTGTTTGTCATGTTGTCACGAAGATTCTCTTTCTTTAAACTTTTAAATTTTTTGTACTCTTTAGCTGTTTTACCTGCCCATGTTTTATATATAATATCCGTTAATGTGGCAAATTCAATGCCTTCTTGCAATCCTAAACGACTCCATTCATCCGTTAAGTTCTTGCGAATTTCTATACTTTATAGGCGTTGATTTATCCAATTATCAGAATAACCCAAACGTTTATAATCGGTCATCGCATGTTCGATAGATAATTCGGGATCCTGAAATTGATCAATGCGATGATTTGCTATTTCGGCAAGCCATAATTTAAATGGTTCCGCTTTTTTAGATGGAATAGACTGTACAATACGAAAAATCTGTTCTGTATTGGCAGCTAAAGTTTTACGCTGCTTTCCTGTATCATTTATCATTCCTATCTGGGGACAATTTGTCCCTATGTAATCACCAAGTAAAGAATCACGTTTTCTTAACTTCTTTAAGTAATCTGTAGGATTGGTGCTATCCGATAGAGCTCCAACAACATCTACAACCGAAAAATACCACTCTTCCTCCTCCTCATTCCAAACAGTACGTATTTTTTTGCTTTCAAAAATCTTTAAGGTCTTTTTCATCCTTTCTATAGTTTAATATATCTATTTAATTCTTTTGTACCCATAATCTTTTGGGATTTATTTATGCTTAATTTATTCTTAAAATAGGCAATTTTATTCTAATATTATACTCAGTTATGCTTTGCAAATAAGTATATCCTGTTTTCTACAAATCATCAAACGGCGACTTTATCTTCTGCAAACTCTTAGTAGATACATGGGTGTAAATTTCAGTAGTCTTCGAACTCTTGTGTCCCAACAACTCCTGAATAAATCTCAAATCAGTACCCGCTTCCAACAAATGTGTCGCATAACTGTGTCTCAGCCAATGCAAAGTCACTGGCTTTTTTATGTTCGCCTTCGTTACTGCACTCTCCAAAACCTCCGATAAACTCGTCGCCGAATACTTTGTATTCTTCTTCTGCCCCTCAAACAACCACGTAATGGGCTTCTCCTCATCATAATATTCTCGCAACATCTCAACAATACTCTCCGAAATGGGCACAATTCGATCTTTCTTGCCCTTAGAATTCAAAATCTTCAAAACACCCCTCTTCGAATCTACATCCCCTAATTTCAAATTCAATAATTCGCCTCGACGAAGTCCACAAGCGTAAATCAAACTCAAAGCCGTTCTATGCTTCTTGTTCTTCAATGAACCCAAAATCGCTTTTATCTCCCCCTTACTCAATACATTCGGCAACTTATGCTCCCTCCTTGGTCGCTCAAACTTCTCAACATTCAGCTTGCTCTTGACAACCTCCCTGAAAAATAATTTCGCACCGTTAATAGCCTGATTTTGATACGAATAACTCAATTTATTTGGAATAATATACTCATTTACAAAACAAACCATATCCTCCGCAACCACTTCATGAGGAGACTTTGGATAAGTGAACTTCAAAAAAATACGCACAATTTCACTGTATGTATCAATTGTCGATTCGCTATAACGCTTGTGTTCCATCCACTTGCGAAACAATCAAATCATCAATTTGCTTAAGTCCTTCGGCTTCAATTACTTTATTTTTTAAATTTAGTGCAACTTGAGTAATGATGTTTTTTTTGCGTTCAGGTAACGTTTCATCTTCCTCAAAACTATCAATTCTATCACCAAAATAGATGTTTACCATTTCGAAATTATCCTCGCTATTGGGCATTTCCCAATAAAAACCTTCGGCTCGCCAATAGCAATATTTTACGCTTCTGAAAAACTGAATATCCTTTTCACTCTTCGGACATTTCACTCGTATAAACCTATAATTCACCAAAATACGAATTTTGTTACGCAAAGAATAATCTGTTTTATTAAAAACAAAATCCTGACACTGCACATCATCAATTACCGCAACCATGTCAACTTCTTTCTTCTGCACCTCTGGCAACACCAATTCCGGAAACAACATCTTCAATTGTTCTCGAGTTTCGGCATTATTCGGTACCAACCAAGCCTTGTTGGTCTGGCTCCACGCCGAACCAACAATACTACGTACTTTTGCTTTCAGGGCATCATCAAATCCAAAAACCAACTTGATACGCTCCTGATTTCTGTGTAATATATAATCTGCTTTTATCATTTTTTAT
>CAYMCH010000096.1:0-2659 GCA_964389035.1 uncultured Candidatus Saccharibacteria bacterium
TCATCCAAATCGATCGAAGTGCGAGCTAATGCAAGATGAGCGATTTTCTCATCGTATTCCTTCGTTTCCTGAAGCTGCTTGATTAACTTTTCTTTTCGTTTCGTTGCAGCTGTGACTTCACGAGCATCTTTACTATTTTCGATTGCTTCTTGCATTCTGGCAATTTCATTTTCATAAATTCGCTGCATCCGATGGAGGTAATCAATTCGAAGGTTACCAATGGTATTTTCATCATAGCGATGCATATAAATCAAAGCTTTAAATCCATTTTGATTACCGCTTTCAAAGAGCCAATAAACAGGACGCTTTCCAGCTCCCGTTACTGAGTAAGTTCTACAGTGGTCATTATAAAATTCTTTAACAAAATACTCTCTAATAACCTCACGGCTACTTGCTCCTTTGTTACCAAGCGCTTCTGCAATAAAATCTAAGTTGGTTTCAAGGGTTTCTAAACCATAAGTGACTTTTAAGAATTCAATAAACCGGCCAACAATATCATCTTCGAAATATTCTTCATCAGTTATAGGTATTATGTTATCTTCATCAGGCTTATATGTCATATAATTACTTATATCCCATTTTCCTCCAGCGAATATCAATCCTTCTCTATCTAGCGAATATCGACCCAACATACACCCAACTGAATATGAAATAAAACATCGAATATCATGTTCAAGGTTTGGAACGCGAATTGTGATATCACTCCCACATACATCGGAATCTATTTCTTTTTGCAGACCATATAAATCAATAAATAGTTTATTAAGCTCCTCCTCGTTCTTTTTTAGTTGAATAAACTTAGAATTACTTTGCTGACTCCATTCTCTGTAAGAGTCAGAAATAGTATTAAAGCCACTAATCAATGGATTCTTTGAGAAATCCCATGATGTTTCATACGAATCGTAAATATTTTTTGATATTGAAACGCATTCTTTTGAGAGACTCTCAATTATCTGTTTCTCCCTACTATTTGGTTCAATTACAGGTATTCTCTTTAAATCACCCACTTGAGTAGTAGTTGTTGGATTCAAAGAATCAATAAATTTCGGTGTTAATTTACTGTTTAATAATGCTAAGGAATGCCAAAAATGATTCTCGGAAGGAAAACCACATGACCCTTTAACGTCAAATATAAACCCGTAGTCGCAATATCTAGCGGCAAATGAGCGGCCAGATATATCTGACCATGTAATGCATTTTTTACAATAATACTGCCGCGACGGCAAGTGATTACCTTGGTTACTTAATATATCGTAATTTAATTTATCAAACATTAGAACAAAATCGTTATTACCATACCACTTGATCTGCCTTCCACCTTTATTATATGGAATGTATAGCTTTTTTGATTCATGAAAACTCTCAACCGATTTAAACCCAATTCCTATTTTATTTCTTTCGACTTCAAACCAAGTTCGAAGAAATCGATCATTTTGTCCTGTTGTTATACCTGCCTTGGGGTTCCCATATTTTTCAAATGGATATCCTATCGTAAAACAATTTCTCATATTATCAGTTAGCCAAAATGAGAAAGGGCTGGCTTTGACATTACTAAAATCGCTACTCTTACTTAAAAACCAATTATTATTGTTCGTTAACTCGCTGGACTTCATGTCGCATTTATAATCAACAAGGCGGGCGAACTTTCCTTTGTAGTTTTTTAGCACCTGCTTTGTTCCAATAACAAAAGATGTTGTTTGTACAACCTCACCATTAATATCTGGGAAAGCATCAGAACCAAGATGCGCCATATTTATAAAATAGTTACTATCAGTGAGCTTAACTCTTAATTCTTTATAGTCGTCCGTAAACATAAACGACTGTTGAGTTATCATCGAGATATATTTCTTTGCTTTTGAATAATCAATTGACTTCTCAATGAAGCATGCATATAAGTCAGATTTTGAATCTGGATAATTTTTTTCTACATATTTTTTTAATTTTGCATTCATCCCTTTTCGACTGCCCATATATGGCGGATTTGTGATAACAACATCGTAATGTTGCGCCATAATTTCACCAATAATACTCAGCAAATACAACTGGCTCTTGGTGTTATCCAAACCTACAGTATCTAAAGACACCTGTCCAATTTCATCAATACAACTAATGTAATCACGTAATAATTTCCAATTGAGATTTTCAATATTTAGAATAGATCCGTATTCCTTTGCGTCGGTAAAAGCATCTATCAATTTCTGCAACTGCAGAGCTGCATGTTTTTTCTCAATATTACTTAACCCAGTACCAAAGTGTTCCAAATGATCTCTTTTAATATTGTTACTTTCTTGAATTGCATAGACATTGCATTTAATCTCTCCATTAAGAATCCTTCGGTTGTACTGCCTCGCTTTCATCATTACGGCGAAATATGCAAGTTGATATGCCCGATTATCTATATCAAGTCCATATAAATTATTCTCAATAATGCTTTTTGCTGCATCGCGTTGGCTAAACCCATAGCTTTCATAAATTTGCATCAAAACATCAAATGCGTACACCAAAATATGCCCACTACCCATTGCTGGATCCATGACTTTGATATCTTCAGGTTTAATATTCTTGTATCCTTCTCTAATTTTTTCAAGTTGCTTCTGAACTTCCTCTTCCTGTTCAGCTTCATCCAAGTAATATTTCCAATTTGCTTTCAATTCATCGT
>CAYMCH010000097.1:0-2650 GCA_964389035.1 uncultured Candidatus Saccharibacteria bacterium
TTATACAGTTGTTTGAACCACAGTTTGGGCAGTTTTTTTAGCCATTGTTTACAATTCCCTGTAGATAAATGCTTGTTTTATGGCTCTAGAATAACATAACCAACCACTTTTAGCACCCCGTTTTTGCAATTATGCCGAACTTTAAAACAAATAATGCTTTTCCTATCTATAACAGTTCAGCTTCTTAGGTTTCGCGTATTGATAACTTCTCTCCATAACCTTGCTTGGCTATCAACGCCTTATTATTTATACCGCCCAATACCTCGTTATTCTTAGCAATTAGGTCATCAACCGAAATACCATCTATCTGCGGTAAAAGTACACTTGGTGATTGAGTGCAGACATTAAAACAGGCTTTTTCAATAATATTTTCACTTTGACACTGTACATCTCCCCAATCCAGCTCCATATCAAATTTTAACCTCTGTTTTAAGACTTCAATGTTATCGCGGATAAAACTATCATAATTCGATAAAGTTTTTTTAATATGCTCTATAACTGAATTTAATGTATCTTTGGCACAAGAGAAATCAATCTCTATGGTGTTACTGCCGTAATTGTAATCAAGATCAATGTCATAAACCAATCCTTGATTATGGCGCAATTCTTTAAAAAGTAAACCAAAATGCAAATCAGATAAGCTCTTGCGGTATAAAGCATCTGACAGATAATCTTTCTCAAAAGCAGACTTGATAATAACCGATACATCAATGCTGTCGAGCGATTGCCAAGGATGGGACAATTCAATGATGTTATTCGTATTATTCAAGCCATTCTTTTCCAGCTGAGGAATAAAACTAATATTAAAGTTATCCCATGATAGTTTTAACACCGCTAAGTCAGCATTGTATTTGGAAAAAATAGTTTCAGTATCTTCTTTCGAAAGATTCCTGATCGAGTCAATATCGCTCCATGGATTTCTTATGGTCGGGGAGCCTACCTTATAAACAGCTTTAGCTCTTTGTTCGGCAGTTGAAATATGTTCGCCACTATATTCGTTAAGCTCTTCGATGACTGTGGCTTGATGCTTTTGAAAATCATTCTCATTTAAGAATAAATTATCTTTATTTGTAAGGAGGATATCCGAAACTTTATCTGCCTGATCAGACAGCACTACAAAATATTCTGCCATGTAAAAGTCATTTGTAACGCCACTGTTGTAGATAATATTCTTAGCGTAGTAATCTCGAGATATGTCGATTGCTGCTAGGCGTTTTGGGGATGCTAAAATATGCTCGATAAGATGAGCCGCTTGGCTCTCTTGCTGGCCGAGGTTAAGATTAGGTCTGACTAAAGCTATTATTGATTGCTTCATATGATACTAATATAACATAAAATGAGGTGTTTAGATTCTTGCGATGTTTATTCAAACAGTAATAGAATGCAATAACTGCTTAAATAAACTAGCCAAAGTAGTAAAACAATCGGTTAACAAATTTATATTCAGCAGTAATAACGCTCTGCTATCCAGATTAATCTCATCCGCCTTTATAATGCTAAATAGTATTTACAATCATTAATAAAAGTCTTATAGTAGGCGATGATCGGTCATAGCATTGTTTTTGTAGAAGGAGACCTCAATGTTAATTTCCCTCACAGGCCCTTCGGGCATTGGGAAAGGATACATCAAGCGACATCTTCTTCGTATCTTTCCCGAACTTCAAGAAGTAGTCTGGCTAACTACCAGGCCACTGCGACAGAACGAAACAACCGAAAGTAGCAATCGCGAGCACATCGTTGATCAAGAATTCCAATCTTTGATCAACCAAGGTAAGGTGTTGTTTGCTCAGAGACTATACGGCCATTGTTATGGTGTGAGGAAAGATGGCCATTGGTTAACTGGGGATAGGTGTTGGCTGGTTGAATTTCACATCGGAAACCTACTCGAAGCTAGAAAATCTGAGCTGAATCTGTTTGCTATCGGTCTGATACCAGACGGGCAAGCGATTCTCAGAGATCGGTTGATGACACGTGGCAGTGAAGATACGGGTGAGATTCAACGAAGACTTGAGGCTTCTAACGAAGAGATTTGTTGTATTCAGCAGAATCGGCATCTTTTCGATGAGGTCTTCACAGTCTCAACAAACAACGAACACCAGATATGCTCGATCGTTTCACAAGCGATAGAGCGACGGATAAAAGGATAAAGGAGAAGCAATGACGCTTAGAACTAGGGTAGGTGAAGTCGAATTATCAACCCCGCTAATGTTGGGGTCTGGCCGTATCACAGAAACTCCCAACTTTTTTCTCAGATCTCAAAAGTTGGGATGCGCTGGAATCGTAACGAGATCATTGCGTCTTGAAGTGCCGAAAGATCGCTTACGCACGCCATCTCCTCGCTATGCCGTCATTGATGGCAAGACGATGATGAACTGCGAGTGGTCGAACGAACATCACTGGAGCAATTGGAAAGAACGGTGGGCGAAAGATGTCAAAGATGCCGATGGAGTCCTAATTGTCTCCCTTAGCGGGCGTGATATCCATGGCTGTGCCCAGCTCATCAAGACATTTGATGAGCTTGCAGTTGATGCGTACGAGATTAACATCTCATGTTCGCATTCAGGTGCGCTGTAATCCGAGCCCCAATATTTGGATAATTTCTTTTATTCTAAGAAAGACTTGCGGTAGAGGTTGTTAATAAATTATGTAT
>CAYMCH010000098.1:0-2646 GCA_964389035.1 uncultured Candidatus Saccharibacteria bacterium
TGCCCTTGACAATAATTAAAAAGTATGCTAACATCTTTTTTTGGAATGAAGAATTGCTTTAATAAAAAATATCGAAAAGTTAAAAACCGAAAAAATATCGGGCATATAATCAGTTTGAAATAAATGAGGTCTAAACCTCATTTTTTGTATATAAGGATAAGAAATGCTTGAGTATAAAGAAAATTTTAATAAAATTAGAAAAGAAACTATAAGCTCACAAGAAAGCTATCTACTTCGAAATTATCTCAAGAAACACAAACCACATTACCTGATAGGAATGGCAGATAGTCTCAAATTAGAAAAAATTAGAAAAACGATCTCTAACACAGAGGTCGTTTTTTTAGATTTAGATATGGAGCCAGATAGTGATTGCCGCGACATTGATAATACCGACTTACGGGAAACTGATTTAACCAATCACTTTCCAGCACAAGCTAACAAGTTTATTAATTATAGAAAGGTAAAAAATGAAAGAGAGAGAAATGAAGTTTCTGCCAAAAAATCAACATTTTTCTGGCACAGGAGGGAAAAAAATTAGGCAGCTCTATCTGGATATAAAAAAGCCAGAAGTTATCGAGGTAGTTCATAAAGAATTGCCCGATGCTAATCCAGAACATATTGCGGAAGCCAGAATCCGTATTTCACAATGTGGCAAAAATGAAAATTACACCTTAACCGCCAAAAGTTCTGGTGGTGAAGTTAGAGATGAATTCGAAACAGAAATCAGCCAAAAGAGGTTTGAGGAATTACTAAATTTAGGCTCAATTGGAGAAATAAACAAAGAACGCTTTGAGCATCATCTCCCAAACGGCTTGATAGCAGAGATAGATGTATATAGCGAAAAGTTAAAAGGCTTGGTTACCGCTGAAATTGAGTACGATCAAGATGAAATATCCCAGCCAGAAGTAGAAATGCTACTTGCAAATCTCTTGGGCAAGGGTGAAGTGATAAGTGATTATCAATGCTACAAAAACAAAAATCTTGCTGAGGCTGAAAATTTAGGAGAAGTAAGAAAAAATTATGCGCAAGAAAAACGGGCTGAATCCGAACAACCTTTTGAATTTGGACTTAAACCTCAAGTAAAAAAGATTGCTCTTACTGGCGGACCCTGTGCAGGAAAATCACAAGTGCTAGAGGCTTTACAAGCCGAATTCGGAGACAAGCTACAAGTGCTACCAGAAGTAGCAACAAAATTACTCGAAATGCCCTACGAACAAGGAGGAGTTGGCATACCCGGCAAAGACTTAGAATGGAGCCGCGAGTGGCAAGAAAACTTTCAAAAACTTATTATTGAAAAACAGCTTGATGATGAAACATTACTGACCCAAATTGCTAGTTTAAGTGGAGAAGATGTCGTACTTATCTGCGATAGAGGAATCTTGGATGGAGCAGCTTATGTAGAAGACGGTAGAGAAAGTTTCTTGGCACAAAACCACCTAGAACTTGAGCAATGCTTTGGACTGTATGATGTTGTAATACATTTAAACTCTTTAGCAACCGACAATCCTCAGCTATATGAAGAGCTTAAGCATAGCAATCCAAGTCGATTTGAAGACGGCGAAACCGCTAGATCAATAGACGAAGCTATAGCCCAAGCTTATGAGGGTCACCCCAATTTGATTAGAATTCCGGCTCAGCCATCAATTGAAGACAAAATATCTTACTGCAGACAAATTGTGGAAAAATTTGGTGGGATAAAAAGAGAAAGTAATATCGATATTGGTTACGGCGAATATGAAAAAGATTTTAAAATGGAAATAGAAAGCAAACCAAATAGAGAAAGTTTAAAACCAATCTCTGAGATAAATTAACAAAATACCATCATAAAATAAAAATATTCCATATATAAACCATAATATACGATTATTATCGTATATTATGGTTTTTGAATATTATAATGTTATGGTATATATTTCACTCGGTTCACCTCGATCATTAAAACAATCACAAAGCTTTATCCAACCCAATTTTGTGTATAGATCTGCGGTGTGTTCTGTATGCAAATAGATTTTATTGTAACCCAATTTTTTGGCTTGAAGTAAAATTTTATGAATTAAAGTTTTAGCTACACCTTTGCCGCGATACTCTGGTACTGTATATACACCACTTATCCATGGCGAAAAATCTCGTTTTAAATCAAGATCGTACTCAAACAGGGCAACCGAGCCAACAAACTGCTGACTATTATGAGCTACGAAAATAAAAGGAACTTTATTGATATTTAATTTAGAAACGATGCTTTGTCTTTTCTTGGCTAACCCCGAGACACTTTTATCACTAGACCATTCTGCGTGCCAGTATTTAGCGACATCGTCAACAAATTGCGGGCACAAAGCTAAATTTTCGTAAATAATATCATTTATCATTTTTTGCGAGTTTAAATATAAAACCGTTTCTACTCCAAAACCACAGGGGTAAGTGCATATCGATTGAATTAATGTCGCTTCCCTCTAAGATGTTTCTCCACCTTTCTGAGATTTCTTCTTTCGATAACACCTCAGCCTCTTGCTCACTTATCGCACTAAGAAGCGCCGAGCATTTGGTAACGTGAGTATCTGGGGCAATATCAATATATTTTGAATTTGTTAGATTCGCTTGGCAATAGTAATTTGATATAAATGACCAATAATTGAATATCTTAGCGCC
>CAYMCH010000099.1:0-2614 GCA_964389035.1 uncultured Candidatus Saccharibacteria bacterium
TATCCCTCCGAATAACAGTTTAGCTTAAGAGAGGGGGTTTTGAAAGAGGTCTATTGTAAAAATACAGCCTATACTGCGGAATCGGCAAGAGCGCAAATATAAGGCGTTATCGTATGACTGCTAATGAGATTTATAAGGCAGTCAAAACTGCTGTGGATGATGAGGGCTATAAATTAGTGGTGCTGCAGAGTGGAGAGGATTTATCTTATTCCGACGATGAGTTGATCAAGTTGATTGAGAAGATAAAAAAGAATGTTAGGGTGTTTATATTTATATCTGTAGATGAGAGGTCGCGTGATTTTTATCAAAGAGCGTTCGATGTGGGAGCAAGCGGATCGTTGTTCCGTTTTGAAACATCAAACGCTAAGCTATATGAAATAATGCGCCCCGGGCATAATCTTAAATCTCGTCTTGACTCTCTGGAGATGCAAATCAAGATGGGATACTATGTAGCCAGTGGAAGCATTATTGGGCTACCCGGTCAGACCATTTCTGACATGGCGGAAGATCTTTTGCTGGTAAAAACGCTGGGTGTGCCGATGCTGTCATCGGGGTCATATATATCGAGCAAAAATAATTTATTTGAAAAAATAACCAAGATACAAGACATCCACCTTCGTAAAAGCTTCGGTGGACAAGCAAGAAACAAACAAATTACAAATTACAAAAAGAGTGTCATCCCGAGCTTGCCGAGGGATCCTATCACCGCGTTAGCGGCAGAAAAAATAATTCTGAAGATTATTCGGTCCCTCAGAATGATAATACAGAATCTCTGCTAACGGCTAACGGCAAACCACCAACGGCTAACGAAAAACTGCGTCTTACGCTCAACTATATTGCCGTAGCGCGCTTTCTGATGCCGGAGATCAAAATCCCAGTGACTACAGCTCTGGAAACACTGGATCCGGAGAGTGGGCGGCACAAGGGGCTACTGGCTGGAGCCAATGCTTTGATGTTTAACGTCACACCAGATAAATACCGCGAGGACTATAATTTATATGATCATAAGTACTATGAGCGGGAAAAGGTCTGGCAGAAATATGGGCTGTTCAAAGGCGAAGAAAGCTATGAGATGTTGGAGGAGAGGTTAAAAATATAGGTTAAAAGGGATAGGTTAAAGTTGAAAGTTTGTAAAGTTATAAGTTCATCAAGTAGAAAGTTTATAAAGTTAAAAAGTAACTATACAGAAAAACACAGAATAGACACGGAAAATATAAATAAGGAGAACACCGCCACTGATCTTTTTCACAGATAGGCATAGATAAGGAACGGAATAAAGGATTAACGATGCAGAATAAAGACGTAAGTAAAAAGTTTGTAAAGCTTATAAAGCAAAAAGGCAAAAAGTAAAAAGCAAACGATAAATTTATTATAGCATTGCACTAAAAGCGGTAACAAAATCTCTAGCAATAAAATGTTACTACTAAGCAGTAACAAACCTGAAAAGCTAATTTGCCAACCAAGAAATAATGATATAATTAATTTGATTAAAATTTACAATTTATGTTATTAAACGAAAGGATTAGTATGATTACTGACGGCGGATTATCTACAAATGGACATGGTAGCGGGAAATTTTCAATAGATGACGAAAAACCCGTAGCACCTCCTGTGCAAATAGCTCCACCAGTTCCGGTAGCTCCCCCAGTGCCTATAGCAACACCTGTTCCGATTGGAGAAGGACCACGCACACAGGAATCGAGTAATCGAAGCCAAGCACGTAAAATTGAATTCCGTGATAGAGTCGAAAGAGTTAAAAACTGTGGAGTGCGACGTCCAAATAACGACGAAATAGAAGCATATTATGAAGCTTTAGCCGAAAAGAGAATTGAGGATGTTGATCTAGCCCGTGAAATTGCTCAAGCGGTTGCAGGCTTGCGCGAGGCAAGTAGAAAATATTTACAGGAATCCGAGGAAACTTGGGAATCGTCTGAAGCCGTGCCTACGGTGCAAGGTGTTGGGCCAGAATTTCAGAAAAGTACAAGAGAAATGAAAGCAGCCATAGACCTGATGTATGAAAAAAGTGGCCTTGAGATCTCGGCTAATATCATTAGCGGTAATGCTGCTATGGTTGAATATGATGCAAGAGGTAGAGAGGAGATGATGGAGAGATTGGCGCAGATTATTCAGGAGAAAAGAGAAAAGGGCGAAGATCCGAGGAGAGAGATAAGGCAATTTGCTAGTGAGGCTAGAAATGCTAGGTTGGCAGGTGTATATGAAAATTTTAAATTTGAAGTAAGGAGAGCTCTTGGGCGTTATTAAGTAGCGATAAATCCGGTAAATTTTTAGAGCTGGAATTATTTTGGGTGTGAGTTGAATAGAATGATAAGTGATGTGTCTATCTCACCCAAAAATCCCGCCGATCTGTTGGCTAGCGGAGGCGGGATTTTTGGGTTTTTGTTTAGTATATGTAAGGATCTAGTATTGCTTCAAAGTCATCTTAAGGTTGGCGATGCGGTTGTCGAATTTCTCGAAACCTATGGTAGAGTCTGCCTTGGACTTAGCAATATCTTGACTGGCTTTAGTAACATCCATCTTATTAGCTACTAAAGATTTTACTATCTGTTTTATGTGAGTATAAGGGTACTGTCAACTTTTAGTGTGTAAAGATTCT
>CAYMCH010000100.1:0-2612 GCA_964389035.1 uncultured Candidatus Saccharibacteria bacterium
GCTGCCACCCTCTTGTACGCAAAAAGACCACCCTCCGGTGATCTTTGTCCGCACACTATCACTTTTAGTACACTATGTCAACGTTTTTTAATAAACGGATATTCGCGACTGGTAGATTGGTGATTAGTTGATTGTTTATTCTATCTAAAATTGGATTTTAACATCCGTTACTTAATTGATATCTGATCTCTAATACCTGATATATTTCTACCCTTTAAGAAGCTAATTCCTATAAGCTTTTTTATCCTGTCGGCGTCTCGGGAGCTGGTGTTTCCGTAGGAGCCGGTGTCTCGGGAGCAGGCGGTGTTACCTGTACTCCCACCAGCCATCTCTCTGGCCAAGCTACATATTTAGATATAAAATCTTTTTCTTGCAACACTTTATCTTCTTTGCTTACTTTATAGTGAAATTTGGCACTACAACCCTGATGAGCCTTTTCTAGCTGCTTGCGTTCACCAGGTGCTAAAGTATCGGTAGTCACTTCTACAGCCGGACCAGGCTCCACAATATCGTACATCTCTGAATTGCCGATTTCGATAACCCGAGCATCCTTAGTGCCGTAAAAATCAAAAGTGATTTTAGTGCCTACTACCGAAGCTTGAATGAGAATATAAGAATCATAATTATTTATAAATTTAAAATCAGGCGCCGGATCATATATAGTAGCGTCCATGCCTACTGGCGGTTCATAATAAGAAACACGATATTTATGGTTTGATCGAGAAACTATCTCCATACCAGCATTTAAAGCTGCGCGAAATAGAGTTGTAGACACTTGGCAAAGACCGCCGCCGTATTCCGGCACAGTTTGATTTTCTTTAATAACTAATTCCGGTAAATAACCACTTGAAGCATCGATTTCACCTAGACTCTCTAAGGTAGAGAAAGTTTCGCCAGGCTTTAGTAAAGTACCACTAATAACATTCGCTCCTACAGTGATATTGTGAACTCGATTGCTCGGCGATCCTCTAAAATTCGTCACGCCGCTTGAAACTAATTCTCTTAAACCATAGCTCTCCAATTTTTCGCTTGTTACCTCGGGTTGAGTGATTATTACCTTGAGTGTCACCATTTTCGTATCAACCTCTGTTATGCCATCAACTGAACGAGCCAACAAAGCATTACCAATATCAACCACGGTCTGATCATTTTCTAATTTTCTTCCGTCTTGAGACAGTTGAAATGCACTTACTTTTCCATCGGTAGCTTGTAAAGTTGCATTTTTCGGTTCTCGATTTATGCTAGTAGCTATACTCTCGATTTGTTTCATGGCTTTAGCCTGATCAACATATAGAACAAGAGCATTGCCCTTTGGTTTACTTTTTACAATTCCACCTATTGTATCAATATCAAGAGAAAAATTTAGTTCAGAATACACTAGTTTTAGCTCCCCCTCACTTAATATTTTATTTGCTGCTTTAAGTATTGACTCAGCGTTTTCAAGCGTAACTTGAGGTTCGTATACTTGAGATTCAAAAGAAAACTCTGTCATTTTCAGGTGAGAAATTTCTTTTTTAACAAAATCTTTAATTTTATCTTGTTCGATCCTTTTTCCAATTTGACGATCAGTTAACAGGTGAAATTTTTCGTTACCGGCATATTCTATTTCATAATCTTTTTCTGGAATATCAATTTCATCAGCAATATCTTTCACTTTTTTACCTAAAGCCTCTTCATTTATCGCATAAACAACATTGAATTTCTTGGGCTTAAACAGAGAAATAAATTGATTTGAAAAATTATCAAATATTTTTCCGTTACGACCATAGCCGTATACCTCTTCTACTGTTTTTTCAGTATCATAAACTAGACCTACATCGCTAGGTATAATTTCAAATTTTTTAGCTTGTTGGTGTTCTGACTTATAATTTAAGATGAATGTTTTCTGTAAAAAATTCTCGCTCTTAGATTTGATAATATCGGTTACTTGCTGTTTATTTTTCCCACCAAGGTAAATTTCCCCTAAATACACATTAGCATACGTTTTTTTAGCATAACTTATGGAATACCCTGCGACTACACACAAAAATAAGGCGATTATACTCAAAATAGCCAATAAAGAAATTTTGGTTGCTTTTCTTCGACGATGAGGACTTTTTGCAACCTTTACCGATGTTCTATTTTTTCTAGTCATCAATCCTAGTATAACTATTCAAGATAATAAATCAATTATCTATCCTAAAGATTACTTTGCTATTAATTCAAGTTTTTTTCGTAGTAAAATTTCTTTTGCCTTATCAATTGCTTCTTGCCCAATATTCAGCTTGCCTTCGTGGTACAATTCTTCGATTTCTTCAATTACTTTCCTAATCAGCCCCATATTTTCCACGGCGGCTTTTTTCGGAAAAATCTCGAACAGCAACTGCCTCACTACTGCACCATCAATTACTTTTATCTTCCCTGTTTGGTTTTCCGTTTTCGATTTATCGGCTGCAATTGCTTCTTTAGTTTCTTTAACAGCTTCTAACAGCCGACTGATCTCTCCTTCATCCGGCAAGCCATTTTCTTTAATAGACGATGATAAATCGGCTATCGTAAGCTGAACCAAGTCATCAAACCAGTCTTCGCCAACCATGGTCTTATTGCCACCTAGTACCATTTTCTTACGAGTA
>CAYMCH010000101.1:0-2571 GCA_964389035.1 uncultured Candidatus Saccharibacteria bacterium
TGCTTATCAAAGAATGGCAATCGTTGAAATTGGGCGATATTGCATGGCCATTTTCACAAGGCGCTTTTGATGAGTTTGTACAAAGAGTAAATTCTGAAAAAGAAAACGGCTTTGTTAAAGATGATAAGGTAAAAGTTGCGGCGGTAAAATACAGAAGAATAAAAGAGATAAACACAGTTAGAAATGATTTTATAGAAACACTTATTTTTGAAAAGAACAATAATATTTTGCCGACCCTAAATCATAGACGAGGCGTTGATTTCTTTATTGATGGAGTTTCTTTTGATCAAAAAGTTGCAAAAAGTCCAACAAATGAATTTAAGCGACATTTCAAAGATGAATGGCGAGAAGTGGCAATTAAAAAACCCGAGCTTGTTGCAGAACATCTTTATAAATATCAAGACGAAGGCAGATTTGGTGCTGATCCGAGATTGTTGGTCGTCTATATTGATGAAGATGTTTCAATTGATAAAATTCGAGAAATTATCAACGGAACTGATTTAAATAATCCGATTGAAATTAACTTTACTTATAAGCACAAAAATCTTGGCGAAAAAAATTATAAGGTACCATGTTTTGTGATTTTATTGCATAACTAAATTTTATGAATTATATCGGCAGTAAATTATCATTGTTGGAATTTTTAGAAGAATCCATAAATAAAGTAGTTGATAAAAACTGCAATACTTTTTGTGATTTATTCGCGGGAACTGGAATTGTTGGGAGGTATTTTAAAACAAAAGGTTATAAAATTATCGCAAATGATATTCAATATTACAGTTATGTCTTGAATAGACACTATATAGGAAATCACAGAGAATTAAAATTTGCAAAACTAACAAAAGAAATTCCTAATTTAAAAAGTATTGATATAAAAAATAAGAAAAATTTTGTTTGCAATTATTTATCAGATTTAAAAGGGGTAAAAGGATTCATTTATAAAAATTATTGTCTTGGAGGATCAAGAAATCAAACAGAACCACGACAATATTTTTCAGACGAAAACGGAATGCGTTGCGACGCTATCCGTCAAAAGATAGAAAATTGGAAAGAGCAAAATTTAATTTCTGATGACGAGTACTATTTTTTGATTACAAGTTTAGTTGAGTCAATTGATAAATACGCAAATACGGCTTCCGTATATGGTGCTTTTCTGAAAAAATTAAAAAAGACGGCTCAAAATAATTTAATTTTGAAACCCGCTGAATTGATAATAAACGACCAAGACCACGAAGTTTTTAACGAGGATATAAATAAGGTAGCAGGAAAAATTGCGGGTGATATTTTATATTTAGATCCGCCATACAATCAAAGACAATATGCGACAAATTATCATATGCTTGAAACTATCGCAAAATATGATAATCCTGAAATTCACGGAAAAACTGGTTTGCGCGAGTATCAAAATCAAAAATCGCTTTACTGTTCAAGAACTCAAGTAAAAAAAGCGTTTAAGGATTTGATTTTGAAAGCAAAGGCAAAATACATCTTTCTAAGCTACAACAATGAGGGTTTGATGACTTTGGACGATATTCAAAAAATAATGAGCCTGCGGGGCAAATACGGCAATTTTACGAAAGAATATAATCGTTTCAAAGCCGATAAGTCGGAGAATAGAAACTATACTGCGAATAAAACCGTTGAATATTTACATTATGTAGTTTGCAAATAATAAATTTATGAGCACAAAAAAACAATGGAGAGATGATGTCATTGATGTTGAAAAATTGGAATTGGATTTGCAAAATCCAAGACTTCCAAAACATATTAGAGATCAAAATGACATTACTCAAATTAGAGACTATCTTCTGAACAAAGAGGATGTTTTGAGAATTGCTAGAAATATTGCAAATAACGGCTATCACAGAAGTGCTGTTGCGATTGTATGCAAAGAAAATGGACGAACAATAGTTTTGGACGGCAACCGTCGATTGGCAGCGTGTCAGTTTTTACTTAAACCAGAACTTGCAACAAACGGTCGCGACAAAAAAGAGCTTGAGGAGTTAAGCAAAATTGCCAACAAACAAGAGCTAAAAAAAGTAAAAATTGCCGTAGCCCCTTCTCGTAAAGAAGCTGAAAAGGAAATTTGGGATATACATGTCAGTCAACTTTTAAAACCTTGGCAGGTATTGCAAAAACTTCGTATGTATAGAAATCTTATAGATTCTGGCGAATATGATATTAATTCTGCCTCTTTTGAATATGGCGTAACGGCGGCTCAATTTAAAAAAGAACTTGAAAAACTATTTTTCTATGAACAGATTTTAGAGCAAATCAGAACAGAAAAAGACGAAGAGGAGTTATTAAAGTCTGGTTTCAACAAAATTGATCGTTTGATTTTAAGCACAAATGGTAAAAAGCTTTTGGATTATTCGACTAATAACAAAGGGGATATAACATTTACAGATAGAAGTGAGTCAGATAAAAAATTGAAACAATTAATACCTTATATCACAGATCCGCAAAAAGTATCGGCACAAGCTACGCAAGAATCGCTAGTTGAAAATGTTTTTTCAAAAATAGACCCTAGTTTTTCTGCTGGTAAAAAAAGTACCACAATAGAAAAGAAAA
>CAYMCH010000102.1:0-2551 GCA_964389035.1 uncultured Candidatus Saccharibacteria bacterium
TTATTAATAACTTTAAAAATATTAATCAGTCCAATATGTTGTGGACTTCTACATATTCTTGACTATTAAACAAATTGCGGTTATTATGTTTGGTGAGGTGATAGACGTTACCCCCTTGCGTCATCACCTCGCTTTCTTGAATAAAGAAAGTTATGGAGGGCTTAAGCCCTTTTTTGTATTAATTGTTTTTAAATTAAAATTAATGTTCTCGAAACTCTTGACAAAAATGTAAAGTAAGCTTTACAATAAATAAGCAGAAATGATCAACAAATCAGTTTACTGACAGGAATTTTTTCACAGATAATCACAGATATGTGCGTACTATCAGTGAATAATATCAAAGGAAGTAAGTTTAATATTAATTTATATGGAGAAATTATGTTGCAACCACTCGGAGACAAGGTGCTTATCAAACCAGTAAGCGCTGAAGAAAAAACAAAAGCTGGTATCTACATTCCAGATACTGCTAAAGAGGAAAAGGCTGAGGGTGAAATTGTAGCCTTGGGTACAGGCAAACTATCAGAAGGCAAAAAACATGACTTTAGCGTCAAAAAGGGAGACAAGGTTATTTACGGTAAGTATGCTGGAGACGAGATTAAGATAGATGGAAAAAATTACAAAATTATGAAAGAAGAAGAAATTTTAGGCATCCTTTAGGATGCGATTTCCAATGATTATTTCTAAATAATTGGAAATTGAAAATTAGTAAATTGAAAATTACGACTAACAAGGAGTTTAATATGTCTAAACAAATCGCGTTTTCAGAAGATGCAAGAAAGTATCTCCAAGAAGGAATTAACAAGCTTGCAGACACCGTAAAGGTAACATTGGGGCCTAGGGGTCGTCATGTAGTGCTTGATAAGGGCTATGGTGCACCAACTGTAACAAATGATGGTGTAACTATTGCCAAAGAAATTGAGCTAGAAGATAAATTTGAAAATATGGGTGCTCAACTTATTAAAGAAGTTGCTAGCAAAACCAATGATATTGCTGGTGATGGTACTACTACTGCTACTTTGCTGACTCAAGCCATGGTCAATGCTGGACTAAAAAATGTTGCCGCCGGTGCTAATCCTGTAGAGGTACGAAGAGGTATTGAAAAAGCAACCCATAAAGTAGTCGAGACTATTAAAAAGAATGCAAAAGAAATATCAGGCAAAGCTGAAATTGCTCAGGTGGCTTCGATTTCTGCTGGTGATAAAGAGATCGGCGATTTGATTGCCGAAGTTATGGATATGGTTGGCAAGAATGGCGTTATTACTGTAGAAGAATCAAATACTTTAGGACTGGAAAAAGAGATCGTTGAAGGTATGCAATTCGATAACGGTTATATTAGCCATTATATGGTTACTGATACTGCTAGCATGAAAGCTGTGTTGGAGGATCCATATGTACTTATGACTGACAAGAAAATTTCATCAATTCAAGAGATACTGCCGGTATTGGAAGAGATGGCTAAGACAGGTAAAAAAGATATGGTGATTATTGCCGAGGATGTGGATGGTGAGGCTTTGGCTACTTTGATTGTAAATAAATTGCGTGGGGTATTAAATGTTGTAGCAGTAAAAGCCCCGGGTTTTGGCGACAGAAGGAAAGAGATGTTGCAAGACATTGCTGTATTACTTGGTGGTCAAGTAATCTCTGAAGATATGGGTTCTAAGCTCGAAGATACTAAGCTTGAGATGCTCGGTAAGGCTAGAAAAATCGAAGTAAATAAAGAGAAGACTACTATTGTCGAAGGTAAGGGCACTAAAGCTACCATTGACGCTAGAATCGCACAGATTAAAAAGCAAATTGAAAAATCCACTTCTGATTATGATAAAGAAAAGCTTCAAGAGCGTTTAGCTAAGCTTTCTGGTGGAGTCGGTGTGATCAAAGTTGGCGCAGCTACTGAGACCGAACTGAAAGAAAAGAAATTTAAAGTAGAAGATGCCAAAGAAGCAACTATGGCCGCCACTGAAGAAGGAATCGTAGCTGGTGGCGGAGTAGCGTTTATAGATGCTATCGCTGAGCTTAAAAATATTCCCGTAACCGGTGATGAAGAAATCGGTTTAGAAATTGTCCGCAAAGCTCTAGAAATGCCGATGCGCCAGATCGCAGAGAATGCTGGTATTGAAGGCTCTATTGTAATCGAAAAAGTACGAACTATGAAACCAGGTGAAGGCTACGACGCATCAACTGGCAAATACGGCAAGATGGTAGAATTTGGCATTGTTGATCCGGCTAAGGTTTCTCGTACTGCTATTCAAAACGCTGCATCTATTGCTGCTCTTATCCTTACTACCGAAGCTGCAGTAACTGACAAACCGGAAAAGAAAGATGCAATGCCGCCAATGGGTGGAGGTATGGATCCAAGTATGATGGGCATGTGATAAAACAGATCAGATTTCAAATATCAGAGATCAAATAAAAAAATTAAAAACAATACACAGACAATCAAAAATCCCTGCCGATTCGGCAGGGATTTTTGATTGGATAGTTTAATTGTGTAGGTAGGTGCAAAAGTTCACTAACATATTGGACTCCAACAAGGAGTCAGATCATGCAACAG
>CAYMCH010000103.1:0-2549 GCA_964389035.1 uncultured Candidatus Saccharibacteria bacterium
AAACAGGTCTGAATATGGATTTGCATAAAACTCTAAAAATGGCCTTAGTTCATGATCTTGTGGAAGCGGAAGCCTATGATATTCCAGCCTTCGAAAAAGGCAGAGAAGAGGAGAAAAAGCAGATAGAACTAGCTGCAGCAAATAAATATAGAAAATTATTAAATAGTTCTGTTGGGAATGAAATATTTTCTCTTTGGCAAGAATACGAAGAGTGCGAAACCGTAGAAGCAAAATTTGTAAAAGCTATGGATTCTTTGGAGGCTAGAATTCAGCATAATGAGGCTGATATTTCTACATGGAATGACCTAGAATATCCACGTAGCTTATTCGATGCAGATAAATCCTGCGCCTTCAACAATTTTCTAATAACATTCAACGAAGAAGTGAAAAAAGATTCGAGAAAAAAGATTATAAATGCCGGCAAAGATTTACCCGAGATAGAGAAGAAAGCCGAAGAATTTAGCCTTGAGACAAAATAGAATTTGTTTTTTAATCCAATATTATGTCCAATCAAACCCCAAAAATGATTAAAATTCATCACTACAAAGGCTTGTAAAATGATGATGAATGGGAGTATAATCAAGGCAAAACAAAGAGAAAAGTTTTGACAATTCAACACCCCACCACATGGGGCGTTAGCAACAATCAAAGTGAAATAATTACTTGCGGTGAGTCAATCGAACCATTTATGTTGAGGTAGCTCGAACCATGGCAACAAAAATTAGCTATAGACCAATTACTAAAGATGATTTGCCAGATCGTGTTCGCTGGTTTGCCGATAGGGAAGTTGGCAAGTTTTTTGGTTCGGAAATCAGGTTTGGCACTACAATCGAAGATCAACAAAAGTGGTTCAAAAAACTTGATTCAGACGAACGAATAGATTATATGATCGAGGTCGATGAAAAAAGTGTTGGATCGGTAGGGACAATTGAGATAAATAAAGTCGATAAAAATGCCGGCATCTACATCTTTATCGGTGAAAGAGATTATTGGAGGAAAGGCATAGCCTCAAAAGCGATCCAATATGTCACAGATATTGCTTTCAATGATCTAAAACTTCATAAGCTTTGACTTCATGTATACGAGCCAAACATAAACGCGATAAATTGTTATTTAAAAAATGGCTTTGTGATTGAAGCAAGACACAAAGATATGGCTTTTCTTAATGGTAAATACTGCGATGAGCTTTTTATGTCTATAACAAATCTGAAAGACAAATTAAAATAAATTTACTTATGAACACTTTTTGGGACCCGATCGAAAATACAATTGATAAATATTCTGTTTCATTGGAGAAATTCATTCAAGATAATCAAGCCAAGCTTCAACAAAAACCTGGCATTACATGGTTAGAGGGATCGAAATTCATACCAACAAATTTAAAAAAGCAAGCAGAATTGCTTGTTGAAAAAAATCTTAAAGATAATAGATTTAATGAAAAACAGATTGTAAGAGATTATTCACCTGTTTCCGCAGAGGCCATAGTAATTATTGAGGTAGTCAAACAAAACAGCTGGGGATATAGACCTTTCGCCTCACAGAACAGATCAAACACATTTTACGAAATAATGAATCAAGATAAGCTTGGCATCAATTTATCTAATGAGATATGGGGCAGTTTAAACGCCAATGGCCAACTATTCGATTTTTATTCATCTACCAGTCCATCAAATAAAAGATTTGCACGTATTAAGAGAGATAATGCAGAATTCGTTAATATTTCGCAAAAATCTAGTGAGAGAAAACGCGGTTTTTGGAAAGAAATAACGAAAGCGATAATGGAGAATCCTCCTATTAGTTTTGATATCGGAATTGGTAGCGACCAAAGCTCCGGTAATTTTTTTCCCAAACAACGGATTTATATTTTTAATATTTCACCATATTCAAAAAGTGATGCAGAGTTTTTGTTAGAGCCTGAGAATTTTTTACTTAAACATTTTCGGGATATTGAGCTTGAATCAAATGACTTTAATAAAATGTTTCATATTTCGACACCAAACAAAAATAGTGATAAAAATATTTTTGAAGTTCTCAACCCAAGTAGTATGGCAATATTGATTGATTGGACCAAAGAGATGGGGCTCTTCGAGATGATTTACAATTCTGAATACGTTATCATACTTTCATCAGAGGGCTGGGGCAATATCAAGCATAAAATAATTAAAAATGAGTTTCCACATCAATATAATGTGATTTTAGAAGAAGGAGAAGCTCAAAGGGTAAAAGATATAATTACAAAAAACCTGAAGTACTCAATGAAATTTTTATCCAGTTTAGATTTTATTTAGTTTAATAATCGATAACAATATAAATTATTGATGAAAGCAAAATATGACAATCAAATATGAAGATTTTGAAAAAGTAGATATTAGAGTCGGGAAAATTGTTAAAGTCGAGGACACCGAGGGGCTTAGAAACCCTTCATATAAAATGACAATTGATTTTGGAGATGAGATTGGTACAAAAAACTCCCTTGGGCAATATACAGAAAATTACAAAAAAGAAGATTTGGAACAGTTTATATAAGTTTTTTTAAAATATTTCTTATT
>CAYMCH010000104.1:0-2512 GCA_964389035.1 uncultured Candidatus Saccharibacteria bacterium
GAAAAACTAATGGAGGCTTTTAAACATCTTGGTTATGAAATCGAATTATAAAAAATTAGGCGATTATATACAGCTCGTAGATGAGCGAAACAAGAACTTAGAGATAAGTAATCTTTTGGGTGTTAGCATTCAGAAAAAGTTTATTCCTTCTATTGCTAACGTGACTGAAACGGATATGAGTGTTTACCGTATTGTTAGAAAAAATCAATTTGCTTTTAGTCCAGTAACTTCCAGAAATGGTGATAAGTTTACAATTGCCCTATTAAAGGAAGTTGAATCAGCAATTATTTCACCAGCATATCAAGTTTTTAAAGTTATCAATGATAATTTATTGCTGCCTGAATATTTATTTATATTCGTAAATAGAGCTGAATTTGATAGATACACGAGATTCAATTCTTGGGGCAGCGCCAGAGAAACTTTTACTTGGGAGGATGTTTGTGATATTGAAATGCCAATTCCCGATATTGAAATTCAAAAAAATATTGTGGCGGTTTATAACGAACTACTCCGCAATCAGAAATGTTATGAGGGCAGTTTGGATGACTTGCAGTTGATTTGCGATACTTTTATTGAAGATTTGGCAAAGAAAAAGGATTTAATAAAAATACTTGGCAATTATATTAAAGAGTTAAATATTAAAAACATTAATGGAGAAATAAAAGAAGTTTGTGGTGTTTCAAATAGTAAAAAATTAATACCCACTAGGGCAAATATGAACGGTGTTGATTTATTGAAGTATAAAGTTGTCAGTAAAAATCAGTTTGTTTACCGACCTGTAGTTGAAGGTATTAATGCTAAAATTTCAATAGCTATAAGAACAGAAGAAGAACCATGTATTGTATCTTCAATTTATCCTGTGTTTGAAATTGAAAAAACTTCAGAGCTTCTGCCAGAGTTTCTATTTCTTTTTTTTAGAAGGGATGAATTTGATAGATATACTAATTTTTATTCATGGGGAAGCGCAAGAGAAACATTTGATTTTAAGGATATGTGCGAGGTGAGATTGCCTGTTCCAGATATTGAAGTACAAAAATCAATTGTTGCCATTCATTATGTTTTGGAATTAAGAAAGAAGCTTAACGAAGATTTAAAAAATATGATTACTCCTTTGTGTCCGGTTTTGATGAAAGGAGTGGTTGATACTTTAACGACTAAATAATTATGAAATTTACTGAAGAAACATTAGAACAAGCGGTTATAGAACTTTTCGGAGAAGTGGATATTCCGCATCATCACGGCGAAACAATTCATAAAGAAATGAGTGATGTTTTGCTGCGTGACGATTTGCATGCGTTTCTTCAAAATAGATATGCGAGTGTTGGTATAACGCAAAATGAAATTGATTCAATTTTGCGAAAACTCGATCTCTATCCAAGCTCGGCGCTGTATGAAAGCAACAGGGATATTATTCGTTTGATTGCTGACGGCTTTACTCTCAAAAGAGAAGATCGCAGTCAAAAAGATATTTATATTGAACTCTTGGATTTTGAAACTGCTTCGAATAACATATTCAAAATTGTTAATCAATTAGAAATTCAAGGAACTGAAAAAAGAATTCCCGATGGAATTGTGTATATAAACGGCTTGCCTTTGGTGGTTTTTGAATTCAAAAGTGCCGTCAAAGAAAATTGCACGATTAAAGACGCCTATACTCAATTGACCGTTCGTTATCGCCGAGATATTCCTGAACTTCTGAAATACAACGCTTTTTGCGTCATAAGCGATGGCGTGAATAACAAAATGGGGTCTTTGTTCTCACCTTATGATTTTTTCTACGCGTGGAGAAAAGTAAATAATACTGATGAACCAAGTGAGGGTATTGATTCACTCTATACTTTGATTAAAGGATTGTTTGATAAAAACAGACTACTTGATGTTATTCATAATTTTATCTACTTCCCCGACACTTCAAAAAGTGAAGCAAAAATCGTTTGTCGCTATCCGCAATATTACGCCGCCAGAAAATTGTATGAAAGCACAAAGGCAAATATGAAGCCGACCGGAAGCGGAAAAGGTGGAACATATTTTGGAGCGACTGGATCGGGTAAAAGTTTTGCGATGTTGTATTTATCACGCCTCTTAATGAAGAGCGTTGAATTATCTAGCCCGACAATTGTACTTATTACCGATAGAACCGATTTGGACGATCAATTGTCTGAGCAATTTACCAATGCCAAAAACTTTATCAATGAAGATAAAATTCTGAGCGTTGAAAGTCGTGCTGATTTGCGAAAACACTTACAAGGTATCAAAGGTGGTGGTGTATACCTTACAACGATTCAAAAATTTACTGAAGATACGGAGCTTTTGACTGATAGGCCAAATGTTATTTGTATTTCCGATGAGGCACACCGAACACAGATAAATCTTGATCAAAAATTAAAGGTTACCGATAAGGGTGTGGAAGTTAAATATGGGTTTGCAAAATACCTCCATGATTCTTTGCCAAATGCGACTTATGTTGGCGTAACCGGTACGCCGATTGACGGCACATTGTCTGTTTTTGGTG
>CAYMCH010000105.1:0-2495 GCA_964389035.1 uncultured Candidatus Saccharibacteria bacterium
TTAATAATGCGATCTTTTGAACATTTACTTCACTCATTATAGCGTCCATTCTCTCCTCCTATCCTTATAAATAAAAAAGAGAAGCAGATCAAATCGACCTTCCGCTTCCCTTGATGGAGAACAAGAACAGCACGCTGAACTAGTCAAGGTGGAGTCCCACATCGACTAAATTAAATAGAAAAAAGAACCGACCTTGACTTGTTTAGATCTGTTCTTATAGTTAGGAGACTGGCGGAAGGAAAACTTATCTAATCAAAATAATTATTGCTGCAACAATTTACTTTTTCTTTTCTCATGATCTGGCATATGAGCCATCATCAAGCTTTTCCATAATTTATTATGATTAGGCACATGATAATGCAATAGCTCGTGCAAAATCACATATTCGCCCAACGAACGATCCATTCCTAAAAGTTCCACATTGAAACAGAAAAATCCGTTTGTTGTACAGCTAGCCCATTTCCGAGACATTGAGCGCAAGCTAATTTGCTTAATCTTTACCTTTATCTTATCCGCGTACAGATAAACTTCTTCTTTAAATTCTTTTTTAGATTCCCAAGTTTTTATTTCTTTTTTCATAAACTAGTTCTCGCAAGCGTTGGTATTATTTGTTCAATAATTTTCGTTTGGTCATCAAGAGAAACTCCCATTTCTTCGAGCTTGTCGTATATATCATTTCTTAAATCTCGAGTGAGTTTTTCACTTTTTGAAAAATCAGGGTATTTTTTAATAACCTCTTCAATCTGCGTAGCTAAGTCCATATTTATTACGCCTGCATTTGCAAGAATTTCACGGATAAACCAAGCTACACTTGAGATGCCCTCCTCTTTTTGTTTTTCTTCGCGCTTAATTTCTTCTTCGGACAAGAGCAACAATTGTTTTAACGCTTCCTGTGTTGTGATTTGCCTATCAGAAAAAGCGTCCATAATCTTTTCTGCTCGCTCTTTTACCGATATCAGCACCGGATCGCCGGATTTTTCTTCGGCTCGTTTCTGAATACTTTTCACAAGATTTATTACTTTTACCTCATCAGGTTGATTCTTGTTTTTAATCGTCTCAATTCCATCTTTGTCCAATTTATATAAATCCTTGCCAAGCTTGACTTCACTGCTCTGAATTTGTGCCTGAACCAGTTCTGCTGTTTTCTTCTGAAATTCACGGTCTATTTTTATTTGCTTTGCGTATGCATTTCTAACGACATCATACATACTGGAAAGTCGAGTATATTCATCAATGTATGGTCGCAAGAATGGATCAGGTGAAATTATTTCATAGAGCATCTCAATCTCATTGAATAACATAAAAAATGCTTTTCGTGTTTCTTCGTCTCGGAAATATTCGATTAACTCACCAGCCAATCGATCATCAAATGGCCCGACTAACAGCTTAAAATACTTTTCTGAATCTTTAGTTAATTTCTCGACAAATTTCTCTTTTAGCAAAGCCAAATCCTTAACAATCGCATTTACTTCGTCACTATCAAAACTCAAAGCTTTTTCCAACTTGTCAAATATTCCCACAAAATCGAGGACAAAGCCGGACGGTTTCATCATTTTCATTTCTTCGTTTTCATATGGCCTGTTCACGCGAGCAATTGTCTGAAGCAGCGCATGGTCACGAAGCGGCTTATCTAAATATATGCAATACAATATCGGGGCGTCATAACCAGTTAGTAATTTCTCCGTAACGATTAAAATTTTGGGGTCAGTGCCGAATTTAGCAAAATTCCTTCTAATCTCTTTTTCCTTTTGACCATCATGATGAAATTCCTTCAGAACCTCGTTGTCTTCATTATTGCCGGTATAGACAACCTCGCTCCACTCCTTTGGCAAATATTTATCAAGCTCTTTTTTATAAAAAGCGCAGGCTTCACGATCGACTGCTACCATAAAAGCTTTGTAATTCATCGGCTCGATATATTTTTTAAAATGATTAGCTACAAATTTAGCCACTTTCTCAACCCTACCTTGTCCCTTTAGGAAATTGCGGGTATTAACAGCCCGCTCTAAAATGGTATTTAACTCCTCAATGTCGGTCACTCCATGATCGCTAGCTAGATTAAAAAATTCTCTCTCAAGTGTTTCTTTCGGCACAAGCATTTCGTTTGGAGCAAGGGAATAATAAAGGGGCAAGGTTGTCCCGTCTTCAATACTTTCAGAAATACTGTATTTGTGCAGATAACCTTTTGCATCATCAACGCCAAATGTCTTGAAGGTTCCTTTTCCATATTGCGCCTTGTCAATCGGTGTGCCAGTGTAGCCGATAAATGTGGCATTGGGCAAAGCAGCCATAACAAAAGTCCCCAAATCCCCACCTGTTGTTCTGTGAGCTTCATCTATTAGAACAAATATATTTTTGCGTAAATTCAGATCGGCAGGCAGTCCTCTAAACTTATGAATCATACAAACAACGATCCCCCTATAGTCTGATTTTAAAATCTCGATGAGCGTATGAATGCTATCGGTCTTACGAACATTCTTAAGGCCTGCATATTC
>CAYMCH010000106.1:0-2445 GCA_964389035.1 uncultured Candidatus Saccharibacteria bacterium
TTTTTCATTTATTTATTTCTGGGACGATTAAATTTTTATCGGTTTTTTAGGTTTTTTGCAAAAATTACTTTTAGAAATTTTTTTATAAAATTTGCTTTTATTAATCAGTTGAATTATATTGCTATAATATGATATTGTCAACAGGTAATAGTTAAACGTTTTGTGTTTTTCGGCCTAGTTATACCAGTTTTTTTATTACAGTGTGTAAGTTAGCAGGTAATTTTGTGATTAAGTGAATAAGATGGTGAAGACCGTGTTTTGAGATCGCATATTGATTAAATTACGGGGATGTGATATAAAATAATATTCAACTTGTTGAATAAATATTAGTAATAGCTTATTTTTAGTTAGTTGTAGTAAAAACTACACCTATATGAAGTAGGTGAAATACATGTTCTTTAACAAATAATAAAATTAGTAATATTAACAATAAAAATAGGAGGTTAAAATGATTAAGAATATTCATGAAATGGACAGAGTTGTATCTAGAATTGGTATAACGCCAGTAGGAGGTCCGAAATATCGTGTTTACAGATTACGTTTTCATCTTTTAGCTTATTCTATCGTAAGGAAGGCTAAATTACTCGGAAAAGAATCAAAATTTATAATTAGATGTGATGATACTAACAGCAATAATGTAAATAGAGATTTTCTGGATCCATATTTATCAGTCTTGTATTCACTTGGTATTAATCCTGACTTAACACCTTACGACAATGATGAGGCAGGATTTTCACTTTTTCAGTCAAAAAGAGGGGAGCTTTACAGGTCTTATGTTGATCGCCTTATCGAAACTGGTTTGGCATTTAAGGACTCTTCCGGTGCTATATTTTTTAGTCCAGAAAAATTTACAAACAAATTTAAAGACATTTTAGATTATGGTGGGCTATCAGTTTTTGATGCTTCTATGGGTAATATAGCTGTCAATGTGCAATCTTCTTTGAATAATAAGAAAGAAGATTTAGGTTTTATTCCCTTTGCTTTGATGCGTGCAAATGGTGAATACCTTTTTAATTTGTGCTCTCCTGTGGACGATTCAGTTTTGGGGGTTACTTACGTAGTAAGAGATCGTGGCAAGTTGAATGTTCTCGCAAGACAAGAGATGGTTAGGGTTGCGCTGGGGTTACCGCCAGTCATATATGTTCATACTCCGTTTTTAGTTAATGATAATGGACAAAAAATTATTTATGACGATTATTGGGGTGATGCTACTTTTCAGGATTTTATCGCAAGAGGAATTTTGCCAGAGGGATTAGTTTCCTATCTTCTTTCTGGATTATACGGTCCGTCAGAAAGTTACTATTCAACAATAGATAATTTTGCTTCAAGAATGAACCTTTCCCAGATTCATCAATCGAGCACTGTTTTTACAGAGTCAGTTTTAAGGTATCATAATAAAAAAGCAATTGAAGCCTCCTCGGAAGATGGTTATAGGATTGGTATTAGAAATTATCTAAGCTTCCACAACCCCTCTCTTCTTGATGATTTTGATTCTGATTCTTACTTGCATGAAATGATATTAAGAATGAAAAGAGAATTTTCTGAATCTGCAATTATAATAGGATATATATTGAACCCTACATATGATATAGCAGATATTGATAGTCCACATGCTTTAAGTTTGGTTGTTAATTTTTTAATTAAGGAAGTATTAAATAAAAGACACAGTTATGTTTCTGCTATTTGTGATTCATCGGTTGTCAATGCAAAATACTTAGGTATGTCGAACAAAAATTACTTTAAATCTATTAGATATGTCCTTACTGGAAAATTACATGGTTGTGATCTTCGTGAGATTGTTGATTATTTTGAAAAATCAAAAAAAATGAGAAATAGGTTGTTTCTTGTTAGAAATAAGTTGTCAAAATTTAATATTTTAAATAAAGATAATAACTTGTAGTAAATTAACGTTAGATGTAAAATATATAAACAGATTTTGAGATTTAAAATATGGCAACAAAATTAAAAAAACTGATTTTAACAGGGGGGGTACATGTCTAAGGCTTCGGACCTTGGTTTCGGTTTTTGTCAAGAAGTCATAAGGGACATTAAAAGACCGATTAATATTTTGGAATGTATCTTTGGGTTACCCGAGGATTTTCGTGATAATGCATTAGAAAAAGATATTGCTCTTTTTCGCAATGCCATCCCAGATTTTAATGTTAATTTTACTCTTGCGGCAGAGAATCTTTTTGTAAAACAGATTCGGAGGGCTGATGTTGTTTATTTTCGAGGCGGAGAAACTCGGAGGATGTATGATACTTTGTTTAATATAAGGGGTTGGCAAGATGAGATTAATAATAAGGTTATTATTGGCTCATCGGTCGGAGCTTATATTATATCTAGTTTTTATGTGCATACTAGTTGGCCACCAGAATTACGTAATGGCTTTGGTTTAGTTAATGCAAAAATGGTAGCTCATTATCAGTCAACTTTTTTTCATGA
>CAYMCH010000107.1:0-2441 GCA_964389035.1 uncultured Candidatus Saccharibacteria bacterium
AGCTTATGCGTTTGCCCGATTTAAATAATGTTGCGTTGATCACCGAGAAAACTGGGCATTATGTTCATACCAGCTAATCTTATGTTTAATCTTGCACTTTTCCAATCTGATGAAAGTAGCGAAGATATGATTTTTTTTGTAACACTGCCTTGATTGAATAATATTCTTCAATTCCCGTTGTTTGCTTGATCCCCCCCTATGAAATTATTCAATCTTCTAGAGGTTATTCCAGTGATCAGTGAATGCCTCGTAATCTGTGAGACTAATATCGTTTGTCTCTACATATGTAATGTCGCTTCGTGGCAACCAGCTTACAGACTAAAACCTTACCGTATTCCTTTAGTTAGATCTGTTTAACCTGTTTATCAGTTAGAGACAAGTCGGATATCGGAATGTAAGTTCCTTTAATAATACTGACCTTACGATTTGATTTTAAATTGCAGATAAATTTCCAGTTTTTCCTGTCGATATGTTTCAGATTATTAATGCTTCCATACCCCGAATCCATTAAGGCACACAAAGGCTTTATATTTCGTTTTTCAGCTTTGTCTAGCATATCCAGAAAGTGATCATTCTTAGTCTTGTCATCTGACTCTTTTCGATAATGGCGATAGTCAATCGGAATGTCCTTCTCACCATCAGTCTAGAGTAGATTTACAAGACAGATGCTGTTCACTAATCCGTGATAATTACCGCTGTATTGTTTCTTTGCCAGTTCATTCTGTCTGGAATATGGCTTAGCCAGAAGCACATCGTCGCAGATCAGATATTTAAAGTTAAGATCGATCGGAGTTTCAAATTGGTTTTAAAGCTGTGACGAGGTAAAGCTTGAAGATGCGAGCCAACGGGAAATTGAGTCGTGATGCATGTCTGAGATTAGCGATACCTTGGATAATTCTAGTCCTAAATACCTGTTTTGATTGATAATCAGGAAATTAGCACAAAGTCTTAAGGAACATTTTTGTCTTTGCATATGTTAGAACCTTCCTATTGGTTTCTAGTATATGTTATCACAAAAATTAAGCAAAAGTGTAAGTCCTAATTACATTAAATTACGAAATAATCTTCTCTTTTACCATCGTGAACTTGGTTTGGAATATATTTAATTAAGGATGTCATTATGATATAAATGTGACAATCTCGTAATTCAAGGTTATTCGTAGTATAAGATGAATATTAAAATAATGTATTTATTACAGTTAAAGCTGAGATTGTTGATTTTAAAAAATGTTTTTGGAGACAAAAGCTCATACCAAAAATCTATTTATATTGAACATTTATGAGCTTGGCATGCATTACTGTTTTTTTTGCATTGTTCAAACAGGTTGATAGAGTTAATATTTTGTCATACTGGTTTGTGCTAGTTTTAAAATCTAGCTGTGATCTGGAGCCAATTAAATTTAAAAAATTGGAATACTCCTTCTCTGTGGAAAAGGATGTTTGAAGATAGTCATTTGTTGTATCTATTTCATAAACACTAAATACTTGCCACACAGAGTTATGTTTGTCGCTGGAGATCCTAACTAAATGATTATTTTTATTTGAGTACCAGTTGCTTTTCACAATATTTTTGAGTGTGCCAAACATTGTGTCTCCAACTCTACCATGGCCGTATATTATGCTATTAGTGCCGAGATTGTTGATATCGTTTCTGTAATCTAAAAAAATCCAGCCGGCTAAATTGTGTTTTTTGTTAAATGAGTGGTTAAGATAGTAGTCGTTATTATCTGTCTGAACAAAAGGATAATTTATGTTGGTACCTTTAACTTGAATCCAGCCCTTGGTTTGTTGATTTATCGTTTTTAGTTTCTCCAGATCAACATCAAGCAAATTGGTATTAATATAATCCCAGTAAGGGTCAAAACCGTCTTGTGGTGGGTTGAAATTTTCTCCTTTTGAGTGGTCGATTTCGTTTGTTTGCGCATTTTGATTGATTGATTCGAGCTGTATTGACAGACTTCTGGAATCTAAAAACCACACGGTGATCCTATACAGAGAATATAAAAAAACCAAACCGATTAACAGCAAAACAAACATAAAAAATCTCTTTTTTTGCTTTATTTTTTTTACGGGTTTATAATGTTTACGAATAACCATAAATAATTCTATTAAAGAACTTAATATATAAATAATATTATCATATTTTAAGTGGTGGAGGGTTATGATGAAGAAGTTTTTTTCAAACAAGCTAGTTGTGCTTGTTACTTTTGGTGCAATTCTAATGTTGGGGGCGATATCATTTAGAATGGTTTCTGCTCTGGATTCTACCTCAATTACTGTGAATGGCACATCTATTTATACACAAGCAGGTGGCTACAATGCCGGTCATGGAGTCGCTGGAGTAACATTTGATGTTGGATCAAAAGTTTTGACACTAACCAACGCTACCTTGGAAAACATCTCTGCTGATGATGATTTGACTATCAATCTAGTCGGCACAA
>CAYMCH010000108.1:0-2428 GCA_964389035.1 uncultured Candidatus Saccharibacteria bacterium
TCTCTAAAATTTATTGTCTCCATCATATTATTTGTGGGGTTAAATGTCAATAAAAGCCGCAAGCAAATAGCTGCTTACGGCTGAAAAACTTGAATGAAATTTTAATTGCCCGCCTATTGCTATATTTAGGCCATGGTTACATAAGATTATTTTAGGTTTCATTATCTTGTGAAAAAGATAGTTTGCTTTTGTCGGTTATACTCTCATTCTTTTTATTAAGAAAAATCTCGATATTCTTTGAGCAGTTATAATACTTTGTGTAGTCAACATACTTCTTGCGCCGATTACTTTTTGCATCTCTAAGAACTTGAACGTTTTTGTTTGGTGAAACAACAAGTATACCAATGTTATGTTTTCTTGCATGAAAATCAATTTCGTTATTTCTGTCTTTTAAACATCTGTTATGGACATCTTTCGAAAGCGCAATCCATCTTTCATTGGCGGGGTATCTACGAACCTGATTAATAACATCAATATGTTCGAAAGTTCCTATTAGCGCAACAATTATAAAGATAAGAATAGTCGCAACAAGTGAAATTGCAATTGCTAAGCCCCATTGCATTAAATTAGTTTGATTCCGCAGTAAAAACAATGAAAGTGAAAAAGCGACCAGGAGAAAAATAACGGTGAAGCTTATAAATCTTTTGTCCCTATATCTTGTTTTAAGGTTGTGCATAGTTTTTCCCGATTTAGCTTCTACCACAACTGAATAGGTTTTGCCATTTTGCATTGTGAAAGCCAACAAACCATCAGCGCGACCGTTTCCTCTCTTATACCTTGTTTTCGCTTCTTTTTTTGCATAAATTTTATCTTCGCTTAGGTTGTATTTTGCGGCATAATGTTCCTGTAGCTTTTTTATGGATGCTTCTTGAACAAATCGTTCGGTTAACTTACTCATTTGCTAATCCCCTCCAGATTATTTTATGTGGTGTTACTGGTTCCTTTGCTATCGATTATAGCAATAAACTGTCGAAATCGCAAAGATAAAAAGAAATTAGATTTTAGAAGAGACACAGCCGTTAGTTGTCAAATGCAAAACACGGCATAAACGGGGACAGCTTTGATGTCGTTTTCGAACCCAAAGTTTTTAGCGGAAATTCTAATCGAATAGGCGGGTTTGTATTTTTTAACGAACACACCCAGGCTTTTTGACCTTATTCGGATGCCTGTTTTTACTTCCACGGGGATGATATCATTGCCCTTTTGTAGGACGAAGTCGACTTCTGCTGTGTTCTCGCTTGCCCAGTAGTGGAGGCGATATCCGTTCGCCGCGAATTGAGTGGCAACGTAATTTTCCGTTACGGCACCCAAAAATAGGTTGTCAACCTCGGAATTTGACAGTATGGTTTGCTGGGATATGCCGGATTTCATGGTGAGCAAACCAACATCGCCCATATAGAGTTTGAAACTTGATAGGTCACTGTACACAGATATCGGCATGAAGCCCTGTTCGATTTTTTGGCATTTTAAAACAACGCCCGAAAAATCAAGCCAATCGATAGCACTGCCAAATATTGTAGCCGTTCCACCTTTTTGAGCTAATTTGTATTGGAATTTTTTATTGTCTTTTGCCAGTTGAACGGGTATTGAATTATACGCCGCCCTTATTTTAATGCTCTCGGCATTCGTGGAATACTTCGCCATATCGGCAATATAGTCGTTAATGATGTTGCCCTGAATATCAGGCACGGACAGCAGGCTGTTTGTTTTGATATATTCAAGTATACTTTTCGGCATTCCTCCGATAATCAGGTAAAGTTTATACAAATCCATGGCCTCCAAATGTAAGGCATAGGGGAGAGGCTCGTTGGCGGTAAAACTCTTTCTGATTTCTTCACATAGAAAATGTTTATCGTTTGCCCATAGGAACTCTTCAAAATCAAAAGGATAAAGAGTCATTGAATTAACATTGCCGACGGGAAAGGAATGTTGCGCCCGGCTGATTCCCACGCCAAGCAGACTGCCTGCACAGGCAATGTGGTATTCGGGTGCTTCTTCACGAAAGTATTTTAACGATGTCAAAGCTCTTTCGGCAGACTGAATTTCGTCTAAAAAGATAAGCGTTTCGCCGGGAATAATTTTTACCCCCGTACTTGCTTCAAGGTAGCGGATAATTCTTTCCGGTGCAATATCCTCGGCGAAATATGAGCGTACAGCCGTATTGGTCTCCAAATTAACATACGCCACATCTTTATAGTAGCGTTTGCCAAATTCACGCAGTAAATATGTTTTACCGACTTGCCTTGCCCCATATAAAAGCAGAGGCATCCTGCCCTTGTCGTCATTTTTCCACTCAACCAGTTTATCCATTATTTTTCGTTGCATCTCTCTCACCTCGGTGAAAGTATAACGCTTTTTGATTTATATGTCAATATTAATCAAAATATTTTGATTAATTGCCACTTAACGTTCAATTTTACTTGTGATG
>CAYMCH010000109.1:0-2381 GCA_964389035.1 uncultured Candidatus Saccharibacteria bacterium
TGGACATGATCCGCTTCAAGTGCTGGTATTACGAGCAGGCGATGAAGGACGGCAATGAAGACCGTCTGAATGGGATGCTGCCGAATCATCTGCCGAAAGAAATACAGGCGCTGTACGATCATGCTCACGAAGAATAACGGCAGGACTAACTGATTTCAAAATCAGTTAGTCCTGTCGACCTCACAAGTGCATTTCACAAAAAACTGACGCCAGAGCTACAGAGGCATTTTGAAATATTTGCACCCCCTCACTTAAAATGCACACCCCTATAACGATCGGTCTTTATCCTGATCTGCCAAGAGATCGGTTTGTAATCTTGGGCAATCGATCGCTAAATGGCGCTTATCAGCTGCTCTTAAATGCGGAGCTTTACAGTACAGCCGAGAGTATTATTGAACTGATCGATTATTTATCACTTGGCGACGCTCCGGATTTCCTTACGAAGATGTACGCGGCGAAGTTCTTGCCTCATACAGATCTTACTCTATATCCTACGGTCGCGGAAAAAATAAAGCTGAGAAGGATGACATAAAAGATATAGGTATGAATGATAGCATCAATTCTATTACCCACGACGATGATTTGCGATGATGATACAGCTGACGAGAAGAGCTCCATTGAAGTGTTAACTTTGGATGTACTTCATATGTGATGACTATGAAAATTATCATTTAGCTTTTTCAGCTCTGATTATCCTTTTTCAATATAAAAGCTGGTGGACACTTTTATTATTTAGAGCAAACTTTTCTACTAAAACTCAACCATAAAAAGCGAAAACAGTCTTTTCCACTTAGGGGAAGACTGTTTTTATCAGTATAAATATAGAGTTAGATATATACTAAATACTATTTTCTTATGTAGTTGATATTGACTATTTTATTAGTTTGTGTTATAATGGCAGAAATTGAATATTGAATTATTTTAAGACATTTTTTATTTATTAGTAATGGGTCCCTCAGTGGGCAACCTTAATTCTAGTAAAAAAAAAAATGTCTTTCTTTTTTTGTTAGGAAGTCAACATTATTATGAAACATGTAAAAATAGCTCTATAGGCCCCAGCATAAGACGTTGTTCGACACGCAAAGTGTTGACCAACACTTTCAAAAAATTATAATTAAAGTATTAATAAAACTACGCCGAGCCCGGCGGCTAAACCAGGGTAGAAGGGATATAAAATGAACATAAAATTAGTAGGCGAAGAACAAAAAGCTTTAAAGCAATTCCCGCATTTAGTAGACGCTTCCGATAGTATCAAAGGAAAAATAATGATTCTTGACCTTTGCTATGAATACGAGAAAACAAAGGCGGAACTAGAGGGGGCTTTTAGCGAAGATGAATTGAATTATATTAACTTTATTTTGAGAAATGTTAATAAATCAACCCCAATAGGCAAAAACGTGTTAATATCAAGAATTAGGGCTATAGAAGAGGCTTGTTCTACCAGATGGAGAATTGATACTAATGAATTTTGTAAAAGAATAGAGTCACTCAGCTCGTTTTCAGTCTGGACTCTTACGCTAATGGGTGAGGAGTTATTTATCGCTGCATTTGAGCACTATAATGAGCCGCAATTTATAAACCTAAATTAAAAATGAACTGTATTGAAGAAAAACAATATAGACCAAGGCTTTAACACGTTGTTTGTCTATATAGGAAAGTCACCCTGCCCAATTCTAAAAAATTTAAGAGTAGGTTCATCTTGAACCTACTCTTTTGCTAGTTTTTAGTCTATGCGTACGCCGGCGCGAAACGACGTGACCGTTTAAATCCTACACTGTCGGTTTTCAGGCGGCATATTCAGTCTAAGACAAACAATGGGGATAATCTATTACCGCGCCAATGAGATGATTGGCCTGCTTGATGAGATTGGGAAAATTCCCGCGTTCAGCTATCCGATGATGTTGAAAACCATTGACAAGGTCGAGGTCACAACGGCTGGGAAGCTGTCATTCCTGTCTCAGTCCGGCATTCGAGTCACGGTTTGAGCTACCTATATATAACGGCACCTCGCTACCATTACGGCGGCGAGGTGTTGTATTATTTTTTTTCGTTGTCGTGTAAGTATTCGGTGAAAGAGTCGGCACCGATTTTTCTTCGTTTTTTGAGCATATTGCTCCATATTATGTTTCCCTGATCTTCTGAAATAAGGCCTGCTCTGAACGCTTCAACCATAATATCGCCTGTTGTAATATGCTGAAGCCCAAATTCATCTATGTATTCGCAGATATCACGCAAATTGTTGCTTGCTATGATTCCTTTCTCCTCTTTTGACAGTGCTAAACAAGAGGCTTCACCATTGCCAATTATCTTATGTCCTTCTCCCGGCTCCTGTGTCATCTGAAAGTAAAGACTGTATGTTTCACTGTCGGTTGAGATAGTCC
>CAYMCH010000110.1:0-2336 GCA_964389035.1 uncultured Candidatus Saccharibacteria bacterium
CTTTAGCACTATGCTGAGCTTGAACCTATCGGCTTAGAGCCGATAGAGGTTCAGTTTGTAATATATTTAGTTTGTAATATATTTAGTGAGTTAATGTTTTAAATACTGTTAATATGATAAGTTAATATAAAGTAATAAAGGATAAAAATGATTGAAATTAAAAATTTGTCAAAAACTTACCAGATTGAAGACGCTGATTTTAATGCACTGTCTGACATAAATCTTCAAATTGAGGGAGGAGAGTTTGTAATAATATTGGGTCAATCAGGTTGTGGTAAATCTACACTACTAAATATTTTAGGTGGCATGGATAAGCCGAGTAACGGTGAAGTGTCTATAGATGACCACAATTTGGCTGCGATGAAAAATGATCGCTTAGCAAAATACCGTCGCGAAGAAGTCGGCATGATTTTTCAAAAATTCAATTTGATCAATGATGCAACGGTTTTAGAAAATGTAAAAATGCCGCTAAAATTTTCGGGAAAAAATGACAAAGAGCAGACAAAAATTGCGCAAAAAGCTCTTGAATCTGTGGGTTTGGGCACAAAAATTAAATCTCTGCCAAAAAAATTATCTGGAGGTCAACAGCAAAGAGTAGCTATTGCTAGAGCGCTAGTAAACAGCCCAAAAATATTATTGTGCGATGAGCCAACTGGAAATTTGGATTCAAAAACCGGTAAAGAGATTATAAATTTATTAATTGATTTGAATAAACAGGGCTATACTGTAGTAATGGTAACTCACAATGAGGCCTATGCTAAAAATGCTCATAGAGTAGTAAAAATGCTGGACGGAGAAATTATCTCAAATGAAGTTAACAATAAGCTGACTTTACCCCCTAAAGCAAAAAACAATAAAAATAGTAAAATAATAAAATTTAAGACAACTTTTGGACTTGCCACAAAAAATCTAAGGCGACGTAAATTAAGATTCTTTTTAACATCTTTTGGGATTGCGATTGGCGCCATGGCGATAGTAATATTGGTATCATTCGGTGCAGGTTTACAAAAAGAAGTGATGTCGCAGCTGGAAAGCGTATCTCAGGTTGAAGAAATCTCTGTGACTGGCGAAAAAATTGATTCGATAAATTTTTCTGTAGGAACAGATTTTGCTAAAAAGCAAAAGAAAAATTTAAATGATGCGACTATCGATGAATTAAAAAATATTTCAAATGTGGAAGTAGTGTATCCGGAAATTAGTATATATGGAGAAATGATAAATGGTGAAAAATTATCTGTGGTTTATGGATCAGGTTTATCGCCAATAAAGTTTGTTAAAAAAGAAATAAAAAATAAGGTAAAATTTGGGAAATTATTTGAAAGAGATGATGAAAACGGAGTAGTAATACCTTATGGTCAGGCTGTAGCTTTAGGATTTAATAATCCTGCTGACAGTATTGGTCAGGAAGTCAAGATTAAAGCAAATGGTGGCGGAAATGAGTTTATTACTAAAATTCTTGGGGTTTTCGGCCAAGATGAAAAGTTTGTTTACAGTACTTTGATTCCGCAGGAAACTGCTTTGAATTGGTACAAAGAAACTAAAACAGATGAATTGAAAAAAAGTGATCCCAATCTATATAGCTCTATTATTGTAAGAGCTAATAATACATCAAAGGTATCAGAAATTAAAAAAGCTATTGATGATAAAGGTTATGGAGCGACTTCTTACGAAGATATTGCGAAACAGATGACCAGGGTGTTTACTATCATGCAGATCGTGATGGGAGTAGTTGGTGGTATAGCATTATTGGTAGCGTCTCTTGGTATAGTAAATACTATGATTATGTCTGTACTGGAACGCACAAAAGAGATTGGTATCATGAAAGCAGTAGGTGCTAGGGATAAAGATGTTCGTTCAATATTTCTGTCGGAGGCTTCGCTAATTGGTTTATTCGGAGGGTTAGTTGGTTTGTTGCTTGGGTTTTTGGGATCTCGTTTGATCCAGACTATTGTAAACAGCTACATGATGAATAAAAATGCCACTGGCAGTGGCGATGAGCTGACATTTTATATCCCGGCTTATCTATCAATAGGCGTAGTGGCATTTTCTATTTTTGTAGCAGCGCTGGCTGGTTATCTTCCAGCAAAACGTGCTGCTAAGCTTGATCCAGCAGAAGCGCTGAGAGAAGAATAATTTGTATATTGGTTATTTTTTGTAAATTGATAATTGGAAATTATTTCTTTCACCAATACTCTGTCATCCTGAGGTGTTTTACAATGGATCTGTTTGTTTAGGATGTAGGTGATAGCTTGTCGCTAACGCTGTGACAGGATTTCTCGATAAGCTCGGAATGACATAAGAATTGGTTATTTAAACATTCATTGATAATTGTTTTT
>CAYMCH010000111.1:0-2295 GCA_964389035.1 uncultured Candidatus Saccharibacteria bacterium
TGCTGCAGAAACATCCGTTTGTTCACGAGAGCATGATTTAAGTTCTATTACAACTAACGGAATACCATTGATGAAAACCACCACATCGGGGCGTTTTTCTTCATTTTCTACTACCGTCCACTGATTGATTATAGTGAAATTATTTGCTTCGGGTTTATCAAAATTTATTAAATATACTCTGTCATATTTTGTTTCACCTTTATGCAAAGTGCTAACTTCAATGCCGTTTTGTAAATAGTCCATAAAAATTCTATTCTTTTGTAATAGATTTAAGTTATCTATATTTTTAAGCTTATATATCGCTTCGTTAATTGCGTCTTGTGAAAGATTTTTATTAATCCTTATAAGCGAAGATATAATCAAATCCCCATAAAGGGGAGAACGATAATCCCTTACTATATTTGGACCATAAAAATAGTCATATCCCAAAGTGTCTCTCATTAATTCTATAATTGCATGTTCAAAGTTTTGTTCCGAGTATGACATGTTTTTATCCTCCTAAGATTCAAATTTCTTCTTCGCATGGCACCATAAGTTCGCCTGACATAAGCTTTGGTAACAATGTATCTCTTAAGTTTATAAGCGTTTGGGTTTCTTGTTTTATTTCTTTTTGTGACAAATATGCTTCTTCGTAAAAGTCATTAAATTTATCAATAACACTCTTTGGTGGATATGCAATTTTAATCAAAGCAAAATCACCGTAGTTTAATGCTTGTCTAACTGAGCCAGAGGCTCTTTTATTTACTTCATCATTGAAATTATTTGATTTTACATATATATGAAAAAACCAATGATATCCTTCCTCAGGTCTAAAAGCAACATATACAGGACTTACGCAACCGTCAAAATCAAATTCGTTCATACCAATTGAACCAATATTAACTCTTGCGGGATTATATGCAAAATCTTTTTGCTTTACAATTATGTATTTTGACAAATCTTTGCTGAAAACTTGTTTTGTAAAATAATCTTCTGACAGCATTAAATTGCCTGTGTTTACAGCAGATAGAACTTTGTAATCATTGGATTTTGTTTTTTCTCTCAGGTTAGTAGTAACGTCACCAAGCTCAGCAATCTTCCAACCTTTTGGTATTAAGCCAATTTCACTTTCAACCATTTCACCACCACTTAATTTATATGGCTTTCCTTCCTGGTTTGGAAAGTCGAAATTTACAAACCAACTTTTATATAATACTTGTGACATTTCTTCAAGAACTTTAATGGTGCGGTTGTTTAATTCAATCATCTCGTCAAGAGACGACAAAGTTCCAGATATAGCTTTTTGTTCATTTAAATTAGGCACTTTTATTTCAAAATTAGAAAATGTTGTTTTGTTTATGATAGGCACAGCAGTAGAAGTTTTGCTGATATAATTCATATGTTCTCCAAGAATAGTCAACGAATAATACAAAAAATCTGTATCGTAATCATTATTTGGAACTAAAGAATTTATTTGCTGATTTGTAACACACTCGTCATTTATAATGACAACCTTACCTAGATCAGACCCTATGCAACTAACACAAATTGTATTCTTGGGCAATAAACAATTCTTAACTTCATTTAAACCTACATTTGAAAGCCTTTTGTTAGTTGAAACTACTCTCTTAACCTGCATATCATCTGAAGGTGTTAAAAACATAATTTCATCGCCATAATTCTCTGGTTTGTTTGTTTTTGGTGTTTTTCCAGTAATAATTTTACCAACGTCACCCAACCTTACCTCTTTCCACTCGATCATTCGCTATCACCGCCTCCAACATCAATATTACGAAATCTATTTCTTGAAAAGTATAGGTTTTTGTTCATGTACCTACACCTCAAATCCAATATTTAAGAGCTTTTCCTTAATCCTTTTTTCTAAATCTGTCCTCTTTAAAAATAACCCCGATAACTCATCTGTTAGTCTTGCCATTTTTTCATCAAACGGTTCACCTTCATCTTCCTGTTCTTCAATTCCAACATATCTTCCCGGAGTTAAAACAAAATCATGTTTTTCGATATCTTCAGTACTTACAACTGCACAAAACCCTTTAATATCTTCACATGTTCCGTTTTCAAAGGATGTAAAGGTATCGGCTATTTTTGCAATGTCATCATCCGTTAATTCTTTATGAGTTCTAGTTGCCATTCTACCTAAGTTTCTGGCGTCAATAAAAATTGTCTTTCCCTTTTGCTTTTTATTTCTGTTCAAAAACCACAAAGATACTGGTATTCCAGTTGTATAAAATAATTGAGGGGGAAGTGCAACAATTCCCTCTACTAAATCATCATTTACTATGTTTTTTCTTATTT
>CAYMCH010000112.1:0-2189 GCA_964389035.1 uncultured Candidatus Saccharibacteria bacterium
CATTAATTAACGAAGACTTATTAGAACAAAATTGTATGAAGTATTTTAAACAGATTGGATACGACACTCTGTTTGGTCCTGATATATTGCCGGACAGTGATAATCCTTTAAGAAACGATATTAAAGAAGTTTTTTTACCTGAAAATTTAAAATCTGCCTTAATAAAATTAAACCCTTCAGTTGCTCAAGAAGTTATAGATGATGCATACAGAGCCATTACAAAACCTAATGAAACTTTTTTGCTGGCAAATAACAGATTAATAAACAAATATTATAAAGACGGCATAAAAATTGAACATAAAGATAAAAATGGCAACGATACTGCAACTTATGTTAAAGTGTTCGATTTTGAAAACTCCGACAACAATGAATTTATAGCCATTAACCAATTTTCTATTCAAGGGCAGATAAATAACAGAAGACCTGATATAATTATTTTTATAAATGGCTTGCCTTTGGTTGTAATTGAACTTAAAAATCCTGCCGATGAAAATGCTGATATACAAAAAGCATTTAACCAAATACAAACATATAAAACAGATATTGAAGATTTATTTAATTATAATATTGCCTGTATAATATCCGACGGAGTAAATGCAAGAATAGGTTCTCTTTCGGCAGATTTTCAGCGATTTATGCCTTGGTACACAATTGACGGAAGCAAAATAAAAAATAAAATACTAATAGAAGATGAAGTTTTAATAAAAGGCTTTTTTAATAAAGACTTTTTACTTGATTTTATTAATTATTTTGTAGTTTTTGAGGAAAAAGATAATAATTTAACTCAAAAAATAGCTTCGTATTATCAATTTCATGCAACAAGAAAAGCCGTAAATTGCGCCTTGAAAGCAGTAAAAAACAAAGACGGTAAAATCGGCGTTATTTGGCATACTACAGGCTCGGGAAAAAGTTTATCAATGGTATGTTTTGCAAATAAAATAATGAAACATCCTGAAATGAAAAACCCTACCATTGTAGTAGTAACAGACAGAAATGATTTAGACGGACAATTATTTAATACTTTTGCATGTGAAGCAAAACATCTTTCCCCTGTTCAAGCCGAAAGCCGTGAAGATTTACAGGAATTATTAAAAAACAAACCGTCAGGCGGATTGATATTTACAACTATACAAAAATTTATGCCTTTAAACGGACAGTCAACTGTAGAAAAACTATCGGACAGAGCAAATATAATAGTAATTTCAGATGAAGCACACCGCAGTCAATACGGATTTGAAGCAAAATTAAATGAAAAAGGCGAACTTAAATATGGCTATGCAAAATATATGCACGACGGATTGCCTAATGCCTGTTTTATAGGTTTTACCGGAACGCCTGTTGAATTTGAAGACCGCGATACAAGAGCTGTTTTCGGCGATTATATAGATATATATGATATTCAAGATTCCATCAGAGATAAAGCAACTGTGCCGATATACTATGAAGCTAGAAGAATACCGATAATAGCAAAAGACGGTTCTTTGGTAACAATAGATGAAGAAATAGAAACAGCCCTTGAAGGTTGCAGTGACAAAGAAAAAGAGAAAGCAAGATGGACAAAAATAGAAGCCATGGCAGGTATGCCAGACAGATTAAAAATACTTGCCAACGATATTGTTAACCATTATGAAAAAAGATGTAATTCAATAGAAGGAAAAGCTTTTATATTATGTATGAGCAGACAGATTTGTGTTGATTTATACAACGAGATTATAAAAATACGTCCTCAATGGCATAACGATGATCCAAAAAAAGGGGCAATAAAAGTTATTATGACAGGCTCTGCCTCTGATACAGCAGATTTTCAAAAACATTTATATAACAAAGTCGTAAAACAAGAAATAGAAAAAAGAATGAGAGATTCAAATGATGAATTAAAAATAGCTATAGTATGCGATATGTGGCTTACAGGCTTTAATGTTCCGTCATTGCATACAATGTATATTGATAAACCTATGAAAGGCTACAGTATTATACAGGCAATAAGCCGAGTAAACAGAGTTTTTAAAGATAAAGATGCCGGATTGATAGTTGATTATATAGGATTGGTAAATAATTTAGAAAAGGCTATAAAAAATTATACATCCGACGGAGGAACAGGAACTGTAACGATTGATATTGAACGGGCTTTTGAAGAATTTTTATCGGCAATTGCTGTTTGCAGAGATTATTTATATAAATTTGATTAC
>CAYMCH010000113.1:0-2142 GCA_964389035.1 uncultured Candidatus Saccharibacteria bacterium
AAGTCTTTCTTAGAATAAAAGAAATTGTCCAAATATTGGGGCTCGGATTAAAATTACCCCCAAAGCCAAACCAATAATTATATAATTCCTTCTGCCTATACGATCAGAATGACGACCCAGCCAAATTGACAATAAAGCAAATACTACAGTACCCACAGCATAAGACAATCCTATTAGAAAACCGTTGTCAGTAAGAGTTTGTATATATCTAACCTCAATAGGGCCAATAAGGTAACCAGCAGTTGATGCCAAAGTAGCCACAATAGCACTTTGGATAAACGCTTTAGGAATATTTGTTTGGTGAAATATTTTCATAATGTAATTAATAATATCGAGTAAACGCCACCATTATCTTCGAGTGATAGCAATAATTTTTTTTATTACGCCCAAATCCATATCTTCGATATTTACAGGCATACGCTCTGTCCAATTTTGGCTGTTTTTTACCCCTGGTTTATTGTAACGACGCATATCGAAAGTCAGATCCCGCAAAGTTATAGACGCCCAGTAAGCATCTGATTTAAAAATTAAAGACACTATTTGCCATACTTGTTCTTGAAAACTTTTTGCCGGAGAATCAGAAATTTGCCTCCAAAAAATTTCTTTACGACCAATACGTAATTTACGCCACCAAGAAGGTAAACTATCTAAATCGTGATTTGATGTCATGGCTAAACACATTTTAGGATAATGATTTACTTTGGCATATTTCGGTATATGAAACCACTGCAAAGATCTCATTCCTGGAATATTGTGTTTGGCTAGTGGTTCATCAACATTTCTACTGCTTACATAGCCGAGATCTTCAGCGATAAATGTAATATTGGGAAATTCTTTTATAAGTGTATTAAAAAATTTATGTTTAATAGCAGGAAGATGTTTGCCTTTTTGGGAATCCGGCCTAATAATGTAATATTTCCAAATCAAGGCCAAGGTATGATCCAGTCGAATAGTACGAGCTATTTGAGAAATAAATTTTATAGATTCACAATAGTATTTTATTACCTCATTTGGCTTTTCTTTAAACTTATAAACCGCATGACCCCAATATTGTGCTCCAAAAGGATCATTGGGATTGTCGCAACCGGAACCATATTGTAACGACCCAGTTAGATTGATATAAAACAGTTTTTGATTCGCCCAAACATCAGCACTGTCATGTATCGGATAAATTGGCTTATCCAAGATAAACTTCACACCTTTGTGCTGAGCAAATTTAACTAGCTCTAGCCATTGCTTTTTCATGACATCTTGAACAAACAAAAAAAATTTTATCTCTCTGTGTAAACTAGGATTATTGGCTAAAATATCCAATAAATTTGCTTTTTTAAACTCTTCGGGCCAAAGATACCATTTACATCTATATTTTTCTCGTAAAGCCTTATACACGGCATAAGCCACTATTCCATGACCATATTTAGCTATCTTGATAGTATTAAAATAACTACCTTTATCGTATATATTTCTCAACACAGACATTTTGAATTTATATAATCTACCGTAGCTTACATGATTCAGATCATGCGATAATACTTGTTGCTGTAGTTTGTTATCAATTTGTTTATAATTAATCTTTTCATCTAAATGATGCAATGACAGATAAACCGGGTTATAAGAAAAATTACTCAAACCCATATAGGGACATGGATTAATACCAGTATCTTGAATAGGTGTAAACTGGATATACTCGAAACCAGCATCACTGGCTTTTTCCACTAACAAGTAAATATCACCGATATCTCCACCACAAAATTTCCCCTTTTTAGATCTTAAATAAATTGGGCTATGAGCATCTAAAATTGCCGATTTTTGAATATTTATCTTTTGTTTTTCCATTTATTAGCCATCATCTCCAATATTTTTATTTAATTATATCAATTCTTTGCCTTCTCTAACAATAGAACCAGTCCTGTACAAATAATAAATCTTAAATTACTAAATGCTTTTTTATAATTGCTTACGAAAACTAGCAATTATTAAATTGGTTCTATAAAAATAAGTATTTGCTCAATAATACTGTAGATTCTTCCCCGCCGATTCGGCGGGTCAGAATGACATAAGAATCGGTTATTTAAACATTCATTGATAATTGTTTTCTCTAATAGATGTCATCCTGACATTAGGAAGGATCTTCCTATGTTG
>CAYMCH010000114.1:0-2125 GCA_964389035.1 uncultured Candidatus Saccharibacteria bacterium
ATATCCGCAACACATTATACGCAATGGAGCGAAGCGGAATTGCGTATAACTCGTTTTTATGCTGGGTATTTGTTTTATAGTATTACTAATCTGTATGTTATGCAAGTTGTTTGATATAATTATATTATGCATGAATTATTAGAAAAAACCGAAAAGATTTTAAAACTTCGGAACTATAGCGCTAAGACCGTTAAGTCATACCTCTTCTATATTAAAGATTATATCATTTTCTCAAAAGACAAGGGCATCAAAGATAAACAAAAAGCAATTGAGGAATATTTGCTATCGAGACACAATAAAAAACAATCCTCCCAGACTATTAATTTAGCACTCAACGCCATCAAGTTTTTCTACTCGGAAATTCTAAAGAACCCCCAAAAAATTGACCTTAAATTTGCTAAAAGATCACAGAAACTGCCCGTGGTATTGTCAAAAGAAGAGATTGAGAAGATATTGAATGCTACAGAAAACTCCAAATACCGTCTTATGATCGCCCTCGCTTATGGTTGCGGTTTGCGAGTTAGCGAGGTAATAGATTTAAAAGTTCTCAACCTAAATATTGACGAACTAACAATCTCAATTCATGAAGCAAAAGGTAGAAAGGATAGGATAAGTGTTTTACCAGAGAAACTCTTAAATGATCTGAGAAATATTATTGCGGGGAAAAAGCCAAACGAATATGTCTTTGACTCTATACGAGGTGGCAAACTTACTACCAATTCACTGCAAATAATGTTTAAAAAAAGTTTAGCGAATACAAATATCAAAAAACCAGCCACTTTTCACTCTTTACGCCATAGCTTTGCGACACATTTATTGGAAAATGGAGTTGATGTGCGATATGTTCAAGAACTGCTTGGTCATGCCAATATCCGCACTACCCAAATTTATACTCATGTAACCAACCCAAGCATTAAAAATATCAAAAGCCCTTTATGAAATATCACATCTGGACACTTGGTTGTCAGTACAATGAGTGGGACGCATCGCGTCTTGATTTTTTGATGCAGAAATTAGGATTTAAAGAGACTGAACCGAATAATGCTGATGTAATCATTATTTTGGCTTGTGCAGTAAGACAAACAGCCGTTGATAGAGTGTTTGGAAAAATTAATAATTGGCAAAAGTTGCGATCAAAGAACCAAGAAACAAAAGAAAAAAAGAACAATTTGAATGGAAAGACAATAGGTCAGCAAACAGCCAACGGCAAACCGCCTGCTATTATTATTTCCGGTTGTATCTTAGATAAAGATAAAGAACAATTTGAAAAAAAAGATATTGAAATATTTGAAGTCGGTGATATCAAACATCTTTTAGAAATTCTTTCAAAAAACTTAAATAAAAAATTTGAACACTTCAAACTCTCTGATTTTTACTCGTTGCTTGCAGAACAAAATACTCAATCTATGTATGTGCCAATAACTATGGGTTGTAATAATTTTTGTTCTTATTGTGCTGTTCCCTATACCAGAGGAAGAGAAAAATCCAGACCTTTTGAAGAAATAATTTGTGATGTTAAAAAATTAATAGATAAAAAATATAAAGAAATTATGCTATTGGGGCAAAATGTTAATTCGTATAAAATATCAAACATAAATAATAAAATTGACGGAATATCTGATTTTACAATATTGCTCAGAAAATTAAATCAATTAGATGGAAATTTTATAATTTCTTTTACATCTAATCACCCTAAAGACATGACAGACGACATAATCGAGGCAGTGGCAACTCTACCAAAAATAAAAAAACAAATTCACCTGCCTATTCAATCTGGCTCAGACAAAATTTTACGCGCCATGAATCGTCCTTATACTAAAAAACAATATTTAAATATTGTTCAAAAGATTAAATTATCTAATATAAAAATAGATATTTCTACTGATGTGATTGTGGGATTTCCAGGAGAAACAGAGGAGGATTTCCAAGAAACAGTAAAAGTGTTTAAACAAGTTGGTTACGATGTAGCGTATATTAATAAATATTCACCACGTATTGGTACCGCTGCCTATAAACTTGGTGATCCAATACCGTGGAGCGAAAAGCAACGCCGCTGGCGAATACTGAATAATCTGCAAAAGTTCACTAACATATTGGACTCCAACAAGGAGTCAGATCATGCAAC
>CAYMCH010000115.1:0-2005 GCA_964389035.1 uncultured Candidatus Saccharibacteria bacterium
TCACAGCTCCGGTCGCAGGTAGCCGCACGGCAGCTCAGCTTTGTGCCGATCAAGGCAACGGTTGGCGTTTGCCAACTCAAAAGGAGTTAATGCAAGCTTACATTGATGGCTCTTACTGGAATCTGACTCAGCCTTCCAACCTCTTCTGGTCAGCGACGGAGTACTCTGCCACGAATGCCTGGTACGTGTACTTGATTAATGGCTACACGAACTTCGACAATAAGCCGCTTGCCTACCAGCTTCGTTGCGTCAGGTAACGATTGGGTAATTTGATTATTTTGTTATTATTTCCGCCGAAGGCGGTCGACGGAAATTTTTAGGGGATTTTCTTGTCATGCTGAACTGATAATGGACAATCTGCAGAGATTTTAATTTTTTAGATAAGGGTTTACAATAATAGTGATTTAACTGGTTTTTGTATATGACAAACGAGATATTAGAACAAACGAAAATTGCCGTATTTAAAGGGCAAAAAATCCGTAAAACTATTTATAAAAACGAATGGTGGTTTGTTGTTGAAGATATTGTTTTGGCTTTGATTGACTCTAGCGACCCAAAACAATACATACAAAGGATGAAACAACGCGACCCAGAGCTCGGCAAAGGGTGGGTACAAATTGTACATACCCTTCAAATCTCAACGACTGGTGGAAAACAGAAAATGAATTGTGCCAATACAGAAGGCGTCTTTCGTATCATCCAATCCATACCATCACCCAAAGCCGAACCGTTTAAGCGCTGGCTAGCTAGAGTGGGTTATGAAAGCCCTTTTCTCGTCATTGCGAGGCTTTGCGAAGCAATCCGCTTGTCGTTGCGAGGAGTAATCGACGCGGCAATCTTATAAATGAAGCCCAAACAATACTTCGTTTATCTGATGACAAATTCTGCCAACACCGTAATTTACACCGGAGTTACAAACGATATTATCCGAAGAGTATTTGAACATAAGAATAAATTAGTTGATGGGTTTACCAAAAAATACAACATAACAAAACTGGTTTATTTTGAATGTTGTGAGAATCCGGAATCATCTATTGGTCGAGAAAAACAAATCAAGGCGGGTTCTAGGCAAAAGAAGATTAATTTAATAAAAAAAGAAAATCCAAATTTTCTAGATTTGTATGATGATATTATTTAAGATTGCTTCGCAAAGCCTCGCAATGACAGTTCAAAAATCAGGCAAGAAAGTGTCGACAAAGAAAAATTATCTTAGTGAACCACAAAACAAGAAAAAAATCGCCGGGAAATGATAGCTTATGGCCAAATATGAACACTTACCGCTGTTTAAGAAGGCTTATGACTTTAATCTGTACTTTGCCAAACTCTCAAAGGGGTTTCCTAAGGATTTTAAGTATGGCATAGCAACTGAAATTAGAGAGCTATGCCTGTCGATAATTGATAACATAATCTTGGCCAATAACTCACTGGAGAAAAGCGAATTTCTCAAGAAGATATTAGTAATAATTGAGCGAATTAAAATTAAAGTAAGGTTGCTCAAGGACCTCAATGCAATTAGTTTAAAAAGCTACAAATTTATTTCCGAGAAATTGGTCGATATTTCAAAACAAACCAATGCTTGGCTAAAGTGGTCAAGTGATACTGGCTCTGACGCTCATTATGCCAGCCCCAGCGCTTAATTATTAACCGAATACAAATAAGTATTTGGGGCAAGTTGAAATCAAGGTTTTTGTCAAAGAAAGGCATCTGCTAGAGCCGGTCGTATTGTTTTGGCTTATGATCGGGAGAGCGTTTGCCCCGTTACGGTTGTCGCACCTGCTAATGAGTAGGAAGTAGGGAGTAGACGACTACCGACTACAACCCACTATCTAACTCGCGGGTATAAATGAATATCATCTTACTCTGCTTGCCGGAGATAGAGGATTGTGAAATTAAAGTCGACAACAGGAAGTCGCCTTCCAACAATTTCTGGTCAGCGACGGAGAACTCTGCCACGAATGCTTGGAACGTGAATCTGAATAATGGCAACACGAACAACAACAATAAG
>CAYMCH010000116.1:0-2001 GCA_964389035.1 uncultured Candidatus Saccharibacteria bacterium
TTTTTCATTGCTATTTGTAATTTGTTTCATATATTTGGGCTTTAAAACTACTCATTAACTCATACAGCTAATCCGAACTTTTATAATGCCATTTTGGTAATGAGCATGTATGTTTTTTATAACCGTATGTATTCAGTAAAAAAAAACATATGAATGTAACAAAAATTGATGAATTATAACCAGTTAATAACATTAAAAATTTAAATTATGGGTTTTTATAAGACTAAAAAATGCTTTTTTACTGGAAAAGAAGTAATTAGCTGTGACGAAACAGATGGAACATGTTTAGATGGTTATTATTACAGAATTGAACTATACGAAAAAGTAAGAGAATTCAAACTACATCGATTAGACGATTGGCAAAATGATGCTTGGTTAAAAGAAAATGGAGTAGAATTCTTAGATTTAATAAACCAAAAAGATAAATGGAAATTCTTTTTTGATGGAAGGAAGTTAGATGAAATTAAAAATTTGTATAATCGAATGAAAGACAAATAATTAAAGCCCCCAAAAAAAAAATTGCATTTGGCAGATAATACTAAATGTGAAGATGATAGAAATAGGTAAACATAGTCATAACTTGCAAAATTGGAGCATTGAAATGCCAAACACAACATATTCAAAACGTTTGGAGATGATCAAATTTCTAAAAATTATTCAAAAAAACATAAGGTTTAATGGATATTCCATTAATTTATTACCTTGATGTCTTTAATCGTACAGAACTGAAAACTAAATAACTAAAAATATGAAACTATTTCAGACAATCATACTAATTCTATTAACAACAACACTTTTTGCTCAATCTACAACATGGAATGAGTACAAACTGAAAGAACATTGGAAAACTAATGGAGCAGATGAAATAGAAGGAATTTATGTGCAGATGTCGCCAAGTTTTTATACGAAATATTCACTTGCTTTGATTAAGACAAGTACAGGTTATAATTTGCTTTATATAACTGGTGAAAACAATAGTGAAAATATTTGGCGTTGGAAAGTTGGTGATATAAAAGCACAACTTACACCGACCGCAACTCAATATCTTTTAAAATCATTATATTTTAAAGGAAATAAAGAAATTACAACTAATAGCTATGTGATTTTTGAGCAAGGTGTTATGTGTGTATTTTGGGATGATGTCGAGGATAAATACTTAAAATTATTTCCAACATATAATAACAATATTACAGCAAAATCATCTAATACCTCGAAAGTTGCTTCAGGTACAGGATTTGGCATCTCTTCAAATGGCATCATTGCAACAAACTATCATGTTATAGATGATGCAAAATCAATAAAAGTACGTGGTGTTAATTCAGATTTTAACAAAACATATAACGCAAAAGTTCTTGTATCTGACAAAAACAATGACCTAGCCTTAATTCAAATTGATGACTATGGTTTTTCTTCACTTGGAACAATTCCATATACAATTAAAACTAGACTTGCTGAAGTTGGAGAAAATATTTTTGTTTTAGGTTATCCTTTAAGGACAACAATGGGTGATGAGATAAAGCTTACAAACGGAATAATTAGTTCCAGAACTGGATTTCAAGGAGATATTTCTTCATATCAAATTTCTGCACCAGTTCAACCAGGCAATAGTGGCGGTCCACTCTTTGATAGTCAAGGTAATTTAATCGGAATTATAAATGCAAAGCATGATGGAGCAGAAAATGCTTCTTATGCAGTTAAGACAAGTTTCTTAACAAACTTGATTGAATTATTGCCTAGTAAGCCAAAAATTCAAACTATAAACACATTGACAGGCAAAACATTGACTCAGCAAGTAGAATTAGTAAAGAAATTTGTTTATATAATTGAAAAAGAATGAATTACAGCCCCTAACAGCACCTATGCCCAATAGCCTATGAAAGAGCAACTTGAGACAGCAATGCCCCACACCAACTTTTGTAACAGCAGACAAGGACAAAGCCCGCAACCTCTTACTGCATATAGCCCCAGCCGTTCCAAAACATCCCCACTCAACCATCCCAC
>CAYMCH010000117.1:0-1983 GCA_964389035.1 uncultured Candidatus Saccharibacteria bacterium
TGTTTCTACACCAGCTAATCATGGGTATGTAGTTATTGGTTCTATTTCCAAGTTAGGGTGCATTTAAAGAAACTCTTCAATTTTATGAGTATCTAAACCTGTGTAAGTGTGTATCAATTTACGCAAATCTAAACCGCATTGAACAGCCATATTTTCACGGTCTTTAAACTGCATTTTATCATAATCCTGATTATCCCACATTTTATCCATCAATGCGGTTTGAAAAATGATTAAAGCATTCATAAACTCTCGGTTAGTGTAGTTTGGTTTATTTTCGTTTCCTTTTGCTTCTGCATTCTGGTTTAAGATGTCATTTGCAATGATTTCTAATTCTTGTTTGTAAGCTCTCATAATATGAATAAAAACGCACCCTAACACATTATAAAAAACAGCGGGGTTAAGGTGCAATTTTTATCCCATCTGCTTAGATTAAACATTATTTCAATTTGATACGGTGGTGTTTCAAATTCCCCACCGATTTTTTATAATCAACCGTTAGCAAACACATTAAAAACCTAGCACCTTTAACATTTAGTCTACAAGAGTAAAGCCAAATCACATTTCATCAAGAATTTCAACAACTAATTTATAATACTTAATAATGCCTTTCACATACTCATCTTTATCATATTTGGCAAGTATTTGTTCATATTCTTGAATAATTTTCCCAGCACACATTTTAGCGTTGGCTATTGCTAAAACGCTTATTAATGGTTCTTCAGATATGTCATCATAAGTATCGAAAAGTATTAAATAGAAGCAATTAAACAACTCAATAGCTCTTCCTTTTGCTAAATCTTTTAATTCTTGATCTGTTACTTCCACCATTGCGGTATCCCTTTCTTTTTCATTATTTTTTCAGTTAATATTTGGTATTTTTCTATTTGCTCTATGTAAAAAGCAACATTGTCTTTACAATATTCAAATGCCATTTTTTTTATGGAGTCAACTTCTTGTTGTCCGACCTCTTTGATTAAGTTTAATTCAAAAATTTCAGGTTTACCCGATTGGGTGCAATTACAATGATAGCACTGAACCCTGGTGTTATTTTCATAAAATCGAACTTTTTTATATCCCCGTCTCTGCCAATGACCATTTTGAGCCATTACAATCGGAATATATCTATTGCACGTATAACATTTGCAAACCCATATCCCATTTGAATATTGTGCATTTTTAGCCCGAACGAAGCGACTCATCCATGCGTCGGCCAACTGCATTGATATTTGTCTTTCAGTCTTTCTTTTTGCTTTATTTGGCTTATCAGATGACTGTCTGCTAATGCCTCTTTTTTTTCTATCTTTTTTGTCTTCAATCTGACAAGAAGGGCATAGTTTAGGAATAACAGTTGACACTCCATTACCATAAATAGTACGGCCGCATTTGCATATTCTATATCTATGACAATCAATCATTAGATCCTACAATATCATCTATTTTACCCAACATGGAGGCAGCTACTACAAATAAAATCACAAAAAAAATAAAAATAAAAAGAGGGATAAGCATTATTGCCCAATGATAATATACAAATAGCCTAATACATACAGCTATGACTTGAACAATAGCTAATATTATAAAGAATTTTTTCATTTTATATACAGTTTAATGTTGTTTAAATATCTGCTATGATTTTTATTTCGTCCTTTTGCTTTTTCAACAAGAAGCCCTTATCGCAGTCATCGAGCCGATAATCGGAGAAAACTTTAGTATTTGTAAAGCTATTAACAGATTCTCTTATAAGGGTTGAAAATGTCATCTGCCGCTTAGTCGCTTCATTGTATAAATTCATTTTCTCAAGGTCTGAGCATCTAAACTTAACAATAGTGTTGGCCAGATATAGATTTCTTCGCCTTTTCCTATCTTTCATGTGTTTTTCATACGAGAACCCCATAGCTTGTATTAAAATGGTAAATCGTCATTATCGTTAGAAGTATCGACATGGGCTTGCTTAGGCATATCGCGGCTTACTGTTGTCTCATT
>CAYMCH010000118.1:0-1959 GCA_964389035.1 uncultured Candidatus Saccharibacteria bacterium
CCAAAGTAGTTCTCTACAAGTGACGGTCTCTCGCGACCGTTGTATACTTCAGACGAATAGTCATCTTGCCCATTATTTTGAGCGAAATTATCAAAGCCTTGCCAATCCACTAACTGATAATAGCCATTTCGATCGTCTTTAAACGCTTTTACAAACATTTTCACAAGCACAGAATTTTCCTTGCTTTTTGCTGTGGGCACATTAATCGCCAGTTTGAGCAATCGTCTTAGTCGAGATGTGTTTTTTTTGTCGGCTTCTATCAGCTTCCACCCTATGTTATTAATGTGCCATCGGAGCGACAGACACAAATAGTTTTCGTACTTGAGGTCGATGCCCAATTCAAGCATATTGTTTAACACTTTTGTAAAGTCATGAAATCTATCAACACTTTCCAGTTTTTTAAGCATATCCCGATAAACCCATGCTAATGCACTTTTAATATAAGAGTCATCAGGTGCGGCGGCATGTTCTTGTAATGCCAGCTTTAGTGCTGCATCTAAATTCCCTGATTTTCTTAAATCCGTTATTTCTCTAAATCCCATAGTATTCTCCTATGCGCGTCACGATTTTGTCAAAAACAAGTTTATTACCCTCTAAATAGTTGAATTTTGATATCATTAACTCTTTCGTGTGCCAGATTTGGATAGATACGATTTCATTGTCGATTGATACTTGTATAATATCCTGGTATTCAGCAGATTTTGTGAGTGCAATTGTTGCGCCATGTAATATCAGTTGTAAGTCACAATAAAACTTATATAATGGGCTTTGAACTATGCTCTGCCCGTTCTCCGCTTTGCTTTTATGTAATATCCGCTTGATCTGTTCAAATAATTCTCCATCCCCATTTGCTGGCGATGGGTAGCTAATCTGCCCTGTTCCTTTGTAGTAAAAGCTAAGGGCCGCCTCTTTGCCTTTCGAATCTACAAATGTAATCAGTTCTTGATAATTCTTCGAGTTTGTATCAATAATCTGAATATCTGTATGATTCAGCGCTCGCAGTAAATGTTCATGAAGAAGTGCCGGAGCATTATGTGCACTTCCATTTCCTTCAAGAAGAAAGTCTTTCTTACGGGGTGCATTTACAGCTTCTCCAAACTCAGTCTTTTCAAAGGGTGTTATTGGTCGCCACCGTATGAGATTTACCTGATGTTTTGCGCGACTAATGCCTGTATAAATAAACTTAAAATAATCCGTATTGGTTCGCCCACGATCACCACAATTCGTTGCGAAAGCCACGCTGCTCCATTCGTACGACATTGCACGATGAACTGTTAAGCACCAACCAAATTTAATACGTGCAGCGTTATAGATTTTGAAATACCTTGTGCCTGAATCTCTTAGTAAGCGGTTTCTTATCTCTTTCCGATATTCTTTTTCATATCGGGTTAGCTTTCTTCCGTCTTCAGGATCACGATACTGACCATCCTCATTTTTCTTATAGTTTTGCTCATCTGAAATCATTTCGGCAAAATGTTGACTTCTTTCAAAGGGGTTCTCCTCCATATATTCCGTTATCAGCTTCCGCAAGAATATTTGGTATTCCCGTTCCTGAGATTCTCCCATTCTTGATTGTTCGCTATATAAAAAATCTTCCAGAATGTATGTCTCTATTATCGTTTTATCCTCTTGTAAGCGCACTATAGCTTTTACAAATCTAAGCTTGATTAAATTACCATTATCATCTTTACAGTCTCCATCAGATTCAATTACGTCATTCTCGAAGATTGCAATAACTTTCCCAAACCACCCATTTTCCACTCTTTTCGGTTCAGTGAAATCAAATGGCTGACTGATACTGTCAAACGGATAATTACTATCAACCTGCGCCATAGCTGGTGAATACGCATCTATCTGATTATCAAATATAACCATATCACTAACTGCAAGTTGCTTTCCATTATTAACAATTTTGTTTTTTATGTATAAATTTATATCTCGCGCTTGTTTATTGGTGTA
>CAYMCH010000119.1:0-1939 GCA_964389035.1 uncultured Candidatus Saccharibacteria bacterium
GCTGGCATTTACAATATGGAGTTAAATGGAAAGGAGTTTTGAAAGAGGTCTAATAATTAGAAAACTCAACAATGCCATGTATGCAAATAAAATCCTTGATTCTCTCCTTGCGCAACACATTGGCTTCACTATAAAAAGCCTCCAAGTTATTTTTACCCTTTAGATTTAAAAGATATTCAAGATCAGATTTGGTTAGCCGTTGGCTGTTGGCTGTTTGCAGATTTTTTTATTGTCATTCTGAGTGTTTTGCGAAGAATCTACCAAATTATTTTGAAGATCCCTCGATCCCTCGGGATGACAATTCTCGTTTTGACCAATATAATTTGAATTTTGACTTAGATTTTGGATTTTAGATTTTTTAATTTGTTTGTTTCTTGTCTCTTGTTTCTTGGTTATTTTTCCATTGTTTCGGATTTCGATATTCGGATTTCGAATTTTACTTACTATTAGCTTATACTCCAACGGCAGCGCCTTAATATCCACCGGCTGATAGTTATCTTCGAGAAGCTCAATAATTTCATACGCCTCATCTTCATCTATAAGCCTTACGGCGCGATTTGTAGCATAAAGCACCCAATCCCCCACTTTGGCGTCAAAAACTATTCCCAGCTCAACCTGCTCGGTTCTGGCTCCATTCTCAACTGTAGCCACGCCATCTTTAATCGATTTAATTTTTCCCGGTATTGTTAAGCACATATCAATTGTTTTAAGTAGAATAATTATATCATCTAATATAAAAAAGACGCTAAACGCGTCAAAATATTATATACATATAGGATATTGGTCCCGCCGCAAACTACGGCGGCGGGACCGTGCTCAACAAGACTGGTTAGAGCGGATCGGGCGGAGCCCGATCAGGGTGGCAAAACCCGCCCTTAAGGATTTCCGCAATCCAGCCTTGGGAGATTTTATTATAACCTATTTAAATAATATGTCAACCATGCCAAAACAAAGCAGCAAATAGTCACTGCCACTTATATAAAGTGCCTGTAATCTTAACTCACGACTTTCCTAACACCACTTGGCTTATCCGGATCAAGCCCCTTGGCCATCGCCAATTCAAAAGCCAACATCTGAAGAGGCACAATGGCGGCAAAAGGTGAATATAGATAGTCATCAATTGTCTTTATATGAAGATCATAATGTAAATTATGTTCCGCCCCAACCCCTATTACATAGCCACAGGAGTGCTTAACTTCGCCAACCACACTCTTTAAATCTTCTTCGCTTTCAATGTCTGGGGCAAAAACAATAACCGGAGTACCAAAGCCAACCATAGAACTGGGTCCATGCCTAAACTCAGGCCCAGAGTAACCCTCGGCTTGTATGTGAGCACACTCTTTAATTTTTAAGGCAGTTTCATAGGCATTGGATAACCCAATGCTATGCCCAAGAATGTACATTAATTGATGGTTTTTTAATCTATCGGATAAAGTTCTAATCTGATCGTGTTCTGAAAAAATAATTCTCTTCATCTCTGTCGCAATTTTCTCCACCTTACCGGCAAAGTTTTGGCTCTTTTTTATACCATCGGAGAGCAAAGCAAAAGTCGCCATCTCGGCCGTGTATCCTTTTGTGCTGGGAATTGCGTTTGTCTCACCCAACATTAGATCGATTGAAATATCCGCTTCCTTGGCTAATTTTGATTGGAGATTATTTGTAATTGATATTATCTTTGATTTTTGCTTAGTTCTTGATATTATCTCTAACGCATCGCCGGTTTCTCCGCTCTGAGATACAATTATTACTGTTGAATTGTGATCCAAGTTATCAATAAACGGCTCAAATTCTGCCGTATCAAAGATATTCACCATAATATGATTTGAGATCGAAAAAAGATACTGTCCATAAATACAGGAGTGATAAGAGCTGCCGTTGCCCAGAAATATAAGTTGACCACCATCTTTAATTGATTCTTTTATGGCTATTACCGCATCGG
>CAYMCH010000120.1:0-1852 GCA_964389035.1 uncultured Candidatus Saccharibacteria bacterium
TTACGATTGTTCGCGAGCTGATACCCTGTGGTCTCTGCCACAGGGTGATTCATTCTCAGAAAAATATAAATGATGTTTGATAAATTATTTGAAACAGAGATTAATAAGACGCTTCCTAAAAATATGGAAGAAGTAATTTTGGAGCTTAAAAATACTTCGAACAAATCGGATTGTCACGGACATTATTAATTGAAAGTGAACATTTTACAAAAGAAGACATCCAAATAAAATGGTCATTAATTTGGTATATATCACCGCATCAATATATTAAAGTAAAAGTAGATAATAAATGGGAAATGTTGATGTTTGGGGGTATGTATATGGGATTAAATATGGTGACTATGCAAGAGGTTTTAACTAAAAAAAATGAAAAATAAATCATTATTATTTATGATTTCACTATATTTAATCGCCGTTGTTCAATCGGTGTATTATTACAGATTATTGCCGGAAAAAGTCGCGGTTCATTATGGTGCTAGCGGTGTGGCAAATAGTTGGGGAAATCGGCAGTTTTTGGTTATGTTTAATCTTGCTACTATTACTGTACTATTGGTATTGTTTGTTGCTATATCTTTGCTAGTAAAACATATTCCAGACTACATGATAAATTTACCCAATAAAGAATATTGGTTGTCTAATGAAAGGCGAAAAAAAACATTATCTAAGATTCAAAACATTTCGCTTGCAATGGGTTCAGCAACTATAGTTTTGCTATTAGTAATAATTGAAATCGTTTATCTAACGAATATCAGAAACACTAGTGGCTTAATAATTAGTCCCTTTATGCCCTTGGCTCTTTACATAGTGTATGTCATTAGATTGCTAAATGTGTTTAACAAAAAGTAATTATTTGTTTATTGCGAACAAACAAAAGATAAAAGGATATGCATTTGCAGTGGTAAAAAGTTTGTATATAAACGAAAGATACTAGAATACTGAAATGAAAAAATGACCAAGTAAAATTGGATAAAGAACAAAAAGATAAGCTAATTAAATAAATCCATAGTTTCTTTATCTTCTAACGGGAAAAAGAGATTGGTAATCTGTGGGTAGAGATGATGGTTGGTTTGTTAATCGATAAAGTGGGCGGTGAAATTTATAATAAGGCTCTATATGACGCATGGGCTTGGTTTGGGGGTAGGTTCGATGACCTAGAGGCTGATTTTTATTCATTAGAAAAAAAATAGAGGAGGATTTATGGACAATTTAATGTTAATCTTGGGCTGGGGTTCGCCCATCGGTATCGGAATATTTTTGCTTTGCCTGGGCGGTATGATTTATTTATTATCAAGTGCTGATAAGAAGAATAAATAGGTATATAATATGAAAATTAAAAAGAAGATATTGCCAAAGTACTTTCAAAAAATAATGGAAGGTACCAAGAAGTTTGAATTACGCTTAGCTGATTGGCAGTGCAATCAAGGAGATATTTTAGTGTTGCGTGAATGGGATCCAGACAAAAAGGAATACACTGGTCAGGAATTAGAGAAAGAGGTTACATATATTCTAAAAACTAAAGATGTCGCTTTCTGGAGTAAAGAAGAGATAGATAGATATGGATTTCAGATTATATTGTTTGAATAATAATACAGATAATATCAAAACATCAAAAAAAGAAAAATGAGCTGAAAAAATTAATTAATTTGATAACAAAAACCCTTGTTTGTTGGCAAGGGTTTTTGTTATATAGTAGTTCCTTATAGAAAGGAAAATATTGGCATATTGTTAAAATCGTGCACCTAAAATAGCCTGATTATGCTATACTAGAGCTATAAATAAGCTAATTAATTAGAATGGATTGTAAACAATGGCTAAAAAAACTGCCCAAACTGTGGTTCAAACAACTGTATAA
>CAYMCH010000121.1:0-1779 GCA_964389035.1 uncultured Candidatus Saccharibacteria bacterium
CCGATACAGAATATTAGACTTATGGATGTAGGCTAATAATCCGGATATCTGTGCAAATAACATAATAGAAAATATTTGTGCATATGCGTCTAAAGATTGTATTTGTAAAAACCATCCTGTGCATGGCAAAAGCAATTCATAAAACTAGCGGGAGGAAAAAAACAATATGAAATTAGATGAAGTTTGCGAATTAATAGTTGATTGTCCTCACACTACTGCGCCAGATATTGGAAAGGGTTACCCGCTCATAAGAACACCGAATATTGGCAGAGGAAAGTTGTTATTAGATGGGGTTCATAGGGTTAATGAACAAACCTATAATGAACGCAATAAAAGAGCTGTGCCACAGGATTATGACCTGATTTTTGCAAGGGAAGCTCCAGCCGGAAATGTGGCAATAATTAAGAATGGCGAAAAAGTATGTTTAGGACAACGAACGGTACTGCTGCGTCCAAATCAAGAACTTGCAAATCCTGATTTTTTAGTCTATTTTTTGCTTGCACCCAAACAACAACATGGTCTTTTAGGAACAGCAAACGGAGTGACGGTACCTCATGTTAATATGTCAACAATCCGAAACTTGGAAGTCTCTATACCTAGCGTGGCAACTCAAAACCGTATTGCTGACATTCTCTGCGCCTATGATGATTTGATTGAAAATAACCAAAAGCAAATCAAGCTGTTGGAGGAAGCGGCTATGCGGCTTTATAAAAAGTGGTTTGTTAATCTGCGATTCCCTGGATGTGAAACTACTAAGGTAGTAGATGGTGTGCCGGAGGGGTGGAGCCGAAAAAAACTTATTGATATAGCTGATATTACAATGGGGCAGAGCCCAAAATCAGAATACTATAATGATAGACAGCAAGGTTTACCCTTCCATCAAGGCGTTACAAATTATGGTTATAGATTTGTAATTGATGAAACATATTCTACGAGTTACACACGTATTGCAGGGGCAGGAAGTATTTTGTTCAGCGTACGTGCACCAGTAGGGCGAATGAATATCACAAAAAATAAAATTGTTATTGGTCGTGGCTTAGCAGCGATTAATCATAGAGAAGGTTTGCAGAGTTTTCTTTTCTATATGCTTAAGAACCGATTTTATAAAGATGATCTAATCGGCAACGGAGCAATATATGCTTCGATAACAAAAGCTGCTTTGTACTCACAAGAATTTCTAATACCTAGTGATGATTTAGCTGATGAGTTCAACGTTATTGCGAAAGAGATTGACCAGTGCATAACGAACGCGGATAGGCAAATCATTCTATTACAACAAGCCCGAGACAGGCTACTCCCTAAGCTAATGAGTGGAGAAATTGAGATACAGCCTTATGAGAGGGGGGATATTTAGATGCCGAAAGACTTAACTACTTCAAAAACTGACAGACAAAATATTTTAAATAACGAATTTGCCATTACTGAGATTCAAAATAAATCAGACTTCAAAGGAATTCTCTTTGAAGATAAAATAGTATTGACAAAAGAGCTAATTGCTGCATTTTATGGAGTAGATGTTAGGACGATTGAAAGATATATTGCCTCCTTTTCGGATGAACTGAGACTAAATGGTTATGAGATCTTGCGGGGGAAGCGTTTAAAAGAATTTGTTTCTGCTTATATCAATCAATTTGGTACCGACATTAATGTCGGTACCAAAATTACAGTGCTTGGGATATTTGATTTCAAAGCATTTCTTAACATCGGAATGCTGTTGACGGAAAGTGAAAAAGCAAAAATTTTACGTCAAATGATGCTGGATATTGTCATTGATTTGAT
>CAYMCH010000122.1:0-1730 GCA_964389035.1 uncultured Candidatus Saccharibacteria bacterium
ACGTTATATGAAATACATGTTTTCCTTTTGGGGCTATCGCCCCAGCTCTTAAAAAGAATCCGATTTTGTTTTTCATTTTTTATTAGGGGAAATATGGAGTTTTCTCCGCTACGCTACGAAAATATTTATTTGATAAGGGGAATAAGCGGTGTTTCCTCCGCTTCGCTCCGGAAACGGTTTATTTATTAGGGGGAAACGAATACAATAGAAACCGTTAAATTATGAGTTATGGCTAGATACTATGGAAAATTTGATGCAAAGGCGTATTGGGCAACAAAACCTTTGTGTACAATCTGCAAAAATCATAAGGTAAAAAACGGAACAATTTGTTACCAATGCAAAAAAATTATGGATCAAAAACAATCAACAACTACAAAGAAAGCTGAGCCAACAATTCCTAAGCCACAGGAATCAGTAGTAGAAGAAAAGGAACAAAAAGTTTCACAAATTAAATTTGATAAAAATTTCATCAAACGACTTCTTGAAAAATTGAAAGTTGGCAATGCCCGTTCCATTCACTTAAACGCAATCCCTGGTCGTTCAGCAACCAGATTGGACTTACTTCAGCTTTCGCATGTTGATCAAGGAATGCCACATGATTTTATAGAAACTATTTTAAATAATGATTCATTCTCTTTTGTAATATCTTACGACAAAATTGATCTTAGCGATATTGATGAAGAAGAAAAAAAGAAGCTGGTGTTACTATCCAAAAGACTCAATACGCTTGTAATTGAAAATACTGATAATTTTTTGGAATTTGGACTTAAAAATTTTGGCTTTGGTTATCCAATTTTAATAAAGCGTGATCGTAATGACCCTGAAAAAATAATAAAAGCTCCATTATTTATTTGGCACCTGGATATTGAACGCTCTTATCAAAATAAAAACACATGGACTGTTAAAAAAGATGAAGAATCGCCAATTAAAATAAATGAGCTCTTGGTATCACATTTAGCTAAAGATGAGTCTGTAAAAATTGAAAAATTATCAAACGATATATTGGAAGACGGGATTTTAGATAAAGACGAACTTTTGGAATTAACTCAAAATATTTTAGGTCAGCTAAATTCTGAAACAGAAAATTTGGAATTGAAAGTTGAAAAATGCCCAGACGCAAAACAAATTGAGGCGATTGCTAATTCAAAACCTTGGATTCAATGGAGCGGGATTTTTGGCATGTATAGATCACAAAACGAAACAATTATTCATGCAACTGAAGAACTACTAGAAAGGTTTGATGAGTTTGAAAGTGAAGATCTTATTTTAGAACAATTCCAAACTTCCAGCATCTCTGCAGTTGAAACAGATCCAAGCAAAGAAGAAATTGTAAATACCTTAACAAAAGATGAAATTAAACTTATACAAGGTCCTCCCGGAACTGGAAAAAGTCAAAGTATCACAGCGATTGTTTCAAACGCTTTAGCAAATAATGCAAAGTGTCTGATTGTTTGTGAAAAGAAAACTGCCCTAGATGTCATTCAGGCAAATCTAGCAAAAATAGATTTATCAAATTTTGCAGTTGTTATTGATGATGTAAACAAAGATCGGAAAAAATTGATTGAGAAGGCAAGAACCATTAAAGATTCTTCTAACTACTCGCAATTTTCTAAAATAAATTTTGACGAAAAATATAAAAAATTCTGTGAACTAAAAAAAGAAATCAATATAAAACATGCAGAATCATTAAAAAAAGTTTTTGGTGATTTTTCATGGAAGCAACTGATAGG
>CAYMCH010000123.1:0-1617 GCA_964389035.1 uncultured Candidatus Saccharibacteria bacterium
GACAGGCGGTTTCGAAATGGGAGTTAGACGAGTCTTTGCCGGATACAAGTAAACTGTTAGCAATCAGTAAAATCTTTGGGGTTACGACAGATTATCTACTCGACGATAGTCAGGATAACGATGGATTTGAGCAAATTCCCATTTACAATAAAAGTAAATCCACAATTCATTTTATATCAAATTTGATTAAGAAAAAAGGGTATCTTGCTGGGTATATCATTTCTGGATATGCTGCGCTGTCTCTATTGCTTTTAAGATTTGCACATTATGCATTCAAAACGACATTAATGCCGCCGGAAGGGTTTGGTATCACCTTCTCTGATTTACCCACTCAAATGAAACTACCGTTACATTTTATTAATGGCATTAGTATCATTGCAACCATAATATTAATATCGGGCATTGTATTCGCTATTTATTTTAAGAGGAAAGGAAATAAGTAATTGCATCGACGCGTACCATAACGGTTCCATATTCTATGGTATACTATTAGCGATGTGAAAGAATTTCACATCCTAAAATATGAACTTGTTGATGAGAAAATGGAGAGCTATGAAGATAAGGAAGAATATATATTGGAGAGTACCGTTATTTTGCATCGCTGCAGGTGTGATTACTTTTAATGCGGTAGTTTATCTGATAGGCCGATTTATGATTGTTACGCTTCCAGGCGGGCAGTTACAACAGATAGCACGCGAATGCTTATAGCCTATGGTGCCATATTTATTTTGACACTTATAGTTGGAGGCGTGGTTTTTTTCCGGAACATGACGCGAAAAGAAATTTTCTTTTCTGCATCAATTATTGTCGCTCTTAGCTTGATAGTAATTTTAACCCAATGGGCATTTAATGTCACAACGGGTCCGATTGCCGTCTTTTACATGTATGCTTCTCAAGCTTTTGAATGGAGTAGTATTATACCTCTGTTATTGTTTCGAGTGAATGGGAATCTTTGGCTTGGTGCGTTAATTGGTAGCTTAGCGCCGTATTTGTTTATCTTATTCGGCAAAAAAAGTATAAATTCTGATTGCAGCAATTAGTCACATCTTCTGTACAAACAGGGGAACAGGTAATGAAAAGTTTTCTTGGGACATTTATAATAAGCCTTATACTGTGTTATATTATCCTTTTCTTTGGTGGGTATCTGATATTTGAGAACATCTGGGCAATCCTTGTTTTGGTCGCATTTATTATTGCCATTTTGATTACTGCATTTGCACATCAAGAAACAAAAATCGAAGAATTGGAAGCAAGGATTAAAATACTTGAGTCTGAATGATCCGTGAGAGTCTCACACCGAACCTCCGGATGGAGACGAGGGAACTTGATGATCTACACTGGAGATAGGCGTATGATGAGAAGTAAGCAGTAATATGCCTAACTGAGCAAAATTTTCGTTTGTATGCAGGTTTCTCGCCGGAAAACCTATTTTTTAAGCAAATCTGTGCAAAACTTGCGTTTGTATGCATGATATTTACATAAAATTCCATATATAAAGCATACAAACGAAAATTTTGCTCAGTTGACGGCGAAGTAGAGGAAAATCCGAACAAAAGCTGCACACAATCGAACATCCGACGCACGGTTTAGGAAACCGACGCAAGGCTTGCTGTAGAT
>CAYMCH010000124.1:0-982 GCA_964389035.1 uncultured Candidatus Saccharibacteria bacterium
TAATGATAAAACAGTATTTATAAATATTTCAGCAAAATGGTGTATGATTTGCAATATAAATAATATAACAGTCTTCTCAAAATTTAATGTGCTAAATTTTTTAAATAAAGAAAATATTATCGCTATTAAAATTGATATAACTCAAAACAATGCTAAAGCAGAAAAATTTTATGATAATCCAAGCAATATATATGTTCCAAAATATATAATTTATGATAAAAACAACCCAAATGGATGTAGTTTTACCGGACAGCTTACAGAAAAAAAGTTTTTTAAAGAAATAGAAAAATGTAAATAAAAAATTCCCACTTTTGTGGGAATTCAAATTTAAAGCTATTTTTTAAGTTTTTTCAGTATCTCATCAATAGGCATACCTTCTTGTTTCCAATCTTCATATCTTGCTTTATTTGCTTTTGCAATATTATCAATTTCTTGAAGTTGTTTTAAGATTTCCTCCATATACATCAAAGGTATCATATTATGTATGTCTGATCCTCCAGTTAGTGGTTCTGGGTGTGTTTCAATAAATACACCACCAACCATACCAGTTGAAAGCGCAGTTCTTGCAATAAATGGAGCCATTCTAGCTTCGCCACCAGAAGAGCTGCCCATCATAGCAGGTTTTTGAACTGCATGCGTAGCGTCAATTATCACAGGATAACCTGTTTCAGCCATAATGACAAACGATCTAGGATCAACAATCAAATCGCCATAGCCAAAAGAAGTTCCTCTTTCTGTAAGCATTACATTATTATTGCCGCTTTCAATTACTTTCTGAACTGCGAATTGCATGGATTGTGGAGAAACAAACTGTCCTTTTTTTATATTCACAATCTTTTGAGTTTTAGCCGCAGCTATCAATAAATCGGTTTGTCGGCATAAGAATGCAGGGATTTGCAATACATCCACATATTTTGCAGCCAGCATAGCTTCTTCGGCTGTGTGTATGTCTGTAACAACCGGAATATCAAACTGTTTTCCT
>CAYMCH010000124.1:992-1538 GCA_964389035.1 uncultured Candidatus Saccharibacteria bacterium
ATTGCAAGCTTTTCCTGCTTTAGCAATAGCTGAAGACAAATCAGTTTGTCTAATTAAAAATGCCGGCTGCTGAAGCATATCTACATGAGGAGCAACTAATTCAGGCTGTTCATTTGTATGAACATCAGTTAGCACTGGAAGTTTAAATGTTTTTCTAATTTCATCAAAAATCTTCATTCCTTCCTCAATACCAATGCCTCTCTTACCGCTTATAGAATTTCTATTAGCCTTATCAAAAGACGCTTTAAAAATATAATTAATCTTTAATTTCTCTGTAATCTTTACAAGACATTCAGCAATTTTCATTGCCAAATCTCTATTCTGCAATTGGCACGGACCAGCCATTAATACAAAAGGCAAATCATTTCCTATTGTTATTTCTTTTGTGACTTTTTTGTCACCAACTTTTATATGTTTCACAGTCATTTCCCAAAAATTTATTAACATCATTTTCATACTACCACATAATGTTAAAAAGTCAAATTAAAATAAAAAATCCTTGACTTTTTACGGTATATAACTATTTTTTATACTAAATAATATTAA
>CAYMCH010000125.1:0-1536 GCA_964389035.1 uncultured Candidatus Saccharibacteria bacterium
CCAGTAAAAAAACACTCTTCCCCAGATACAGGCTACAAAGGTCATAGCTGTTCGCCGGTGGGGGTTAGGGGTCCATGCCGGTTATGGGTTTACAATCCAAAACAACACAATAAAAGCAGCACCCAATATCAGTGTTGGCCTGAACTATAATTTGCTCTTGTTTTAATGAACTATATTTTTTCTATATTTGTACTGTCCGATGACGAAAGTCAAACGATAATTTTAAGCAAGCAAAGCGTTGGATTTTTCCAGCGCTTTTTTTCATCTTAACATAACTAGCAAACTCAAATTCTAATGTCATTTCTAAACTATCAATAAATGTGCTGTTTATAAACATTGAGTTTGTATTGGATTAGATTAAAGCTGAATTGTCATAAAAATTCTTCTAGAGGTATTAAAATGTAAATGTTTATTAATCAAGTCAAATTCCTTAATTGCCTTTTCTAATTCATCGGGTGTTAAATCTACTATTGGCTCATTTACAATTTCTACATGGCTATTTAATAATAATGCATTGAATTCATTAGAATTTAAATTCGGGTAGAATCTTTTACGTGTACTTTCTAACGCCATTTGACAGAATTTTTGGCTATTTACAATTATTTCTGCTTTACTTTCAATAATCTCCTTAGGAATGATTCCTGTTGATTCATTAAATAGTTTGAATATTATCGAGGAACAACGTGATTCATGTTTAAAAAGGATTCTCGTTGCAATTTTATCAAAATTCTGCTTTTTACCTATTTCCATAGCTAAGGCAAACTGTTTAATTGGCCTTGCATTAGGTTGAATTCCCACAGGATGTATTTTCCAATTATTGCCAAATGGTGACTTATTCTCATATATATAAAACACACCCGGCTTATTATCTTCATAAGGCTTATATTTTTTCCCACCATTCTCATCACTTTTTATAAATTCAGAACTTGCAAAAAAAGCTGCAACCCATTTATCTGTCGTCAAATCTAAATACTCTGTTTGTATTCCATAATGCTGTGCAAGGGCAATGTCATCAATATGTACTTTATGATTAAGGAGTACTCCGCTGTTTGCGGAGATTGATAATCCTGATCTTAAAATCTCTGATGCTGGGAGTTTGTGCAAAAGGATCGAGAATTCACATAATTTGAGTCGCTCAATAAAGACATAACATTTATTGTCCTCATTATCAGAATGTCTATATAGAGCAGGTTGGCAATTTTTATAATGTTTTGTTTGCCCTCTATAATACCAATTTTTTACTTTACTTCTTGGTATAAAAAGTAATTCACTATTACTATTTACTAATGCGTCTATATCATTCCATTCCTCATTAAAGTTAATTGTTCTTCCAAATGGAGTCTTATCATAAATGAGAGAATACTTCTCCTCATCATAACAGAGTGCTTCAATTACCTCAAGCAAATTTGGTAATTTGTTTTTTTCATTAATAGAGGCATGACCATATTTTTTTGCCAACAAAGATTCTGATACTTTATAACCTGGGAAACAATTCCAATGATAGTTCCATTCTTTTAAAGATGGAATATGTTCATT